>JBBRZY010000659.1:0-3364 GCA_038252885.1 Anaerolineales bacterium
CTCATCGTAAGTAGTTTACGCCTGGCAGTGTCGGTCTGGTTTTGGCTTCCAGCCAAACAATGGAAATTGGGCTCTACCGTCTTCAGCGGGAAAGGCGCCGCGCACTTAACATAAGACTGGACGCGATAGGTACATTTTTCACGCCACAGTCGCCTTTGGACAATAATCCCGTCAGCTACGGTAGAGCCGGAATTAGTCATCTCCTTCCGTTTCTCGAATAAGGCTGCCCTTTTGGGCTGATCGCAAGAACAGCAACACGCCTCCAACACTCAACACCATGCCAGCTAGCAAGTAGTAGATCAAACGAATCGACCCGGTCTGGTCGATCACCACACCCAGAAGGAAGGGAACTAGCAAGATCCCCAGGGCTTTGTTTTGTTGGAACAGGCCCAGACGCAGCCCGCGCGTCTCCGCGCTGCCGGCATGCATAGCATCATGGTCGAAGACCGTCAGCCAGTAGCCTAGCGTTAAGCCTACTGCAATCAGGCCCACGGCGGCCACCCAGGGGGCCGGCGCAAAACCGAGCAGCGCCAGCCCACTGACGGCCAGGAGGCCCAGCCAAACGAGCGTGTGGGTCGAGATGGCCTGGTGTTCGCCGTTTTTGCCGGCGAAGATGGCCCCGACGGCCATGGCCAGTGGGGCGATGGCCAACATGAGGCCAATTTTCATACTATCCAGGCCGAATAGGCTCGATGAATACGAGCCAAGGAATGTATGCATCGCCACGAGGGTGCCCATGACCAGCGCGGCGCCCAGGTAGCTGAAATGGAAGCGGAACCTCTCGCGCGCACGCGGCTGAGTCCGGCTGGCGCCGACGGCGGCGCTTTTGAGATTAGGGATAAAGACGACCGCCAGCGCGAGAGCCAGCAACGCAAAACCAGCGCTGGCCAAAAAGGGCAGCTCGAGCGTCATGGCTACCAGGGTTCCTCCGACCACCGGCGCCAGAACCGATCCCAGGCTCGTCACAGATTCCATCCAGCCCAACACGCGCTGGCGGCTACCGGCCGGGAATTTCTGGTGGATGATGGCGAGATAGTGTGGAAATGCGCCCAGCTCGCCGAGGCCCGAAAAACTGCGGCCCACCAGAACTAGGAAATAACCGCCCCACCCCTGCCCCAGAACAGACACAACCAGCAGGCCTCCAACCGCGTAAGCTAGCAGGCCGAGGAGGATCACCGGTTTGCGATTCATCCGGTCAGAAACCCAACCGGCCACGGGCTGGAGGCTCAGGCTCACCAGCGCTGGCAGCGACGCCATCAGGCTGAGTTGGGCGGCGCTCAGATGGAAGCGCTCCTGAAGCCCTGGCAAGGCCGGGTAGATAACCGTCCCCATGAGCGTGTAGTTAAAGCCCAAGAAGAGCAAGAAAACGCTCAACGGGCTGGTCAGGATTGACTTGCTACCGGGGGGCGTCAGTTGACTGGCGGATGAAGAGTTCGACATTCAGGATCTCGATGCTGCGTTTCCGCCGTGGTTTCGCGAGCCGTTTGACTATGGCTCGCGCGGCGCGGCGGCCTAATTCATCGATTGGGACACTGATCGTCGTGAGCCTAAGCGAGATACACACGCTGAGCGGCAAGTCCTCGCAGCCAACCAGCGAGATATCTTCCGGCACCCGCCAGCCATCCGTCGCCAGCTCACCCACCGCTCCACAGACCATCAAATCGCTGGAAAAGAATACGGCCGTCGGCGGCTCCGGCAGACCCATGATCTACCGGGCCATGTACACGCCACTGTCCAGCTTGATATTGCCGTTGAGGATGTACTCATCGGGCAGGGAAAAGTGGTGGGCGGAAGGCGCATCGGCAAAGCCCTGGAACCGCTGCCGCCCGGTGATTGTTTTCATCAGGCCGGTCACGATCACTATTTTGCGGTGTCCCAAGTTGATCAGGTGCTCGGCCGCCAGACGAGCAGCGGTGACGTTGTCGACCATGATGGAGTCGATTTGCGGGCTATCCAACTCGCGCTCAATGTAGACGGTGCGGGTCGACGTTTCGGGTAGGATATCGACAGCCTCAGACACGGAAGCCGACGCGCTCTTAATAATCAGCGACCGCGTAGATTATTCGAGGGACTCCTGCTCATTGGTGTTATATAGCGCGATAGTGAGCTAGACTTTATCCATTCGTGAGACATGAAAGAGCAGGCCAAGCTACGGCAATTCTTGGCCAAGTGGATTGCCCATGCCTACCTTGCCCAGTGACTATCTTAGCCTGATTCAGATATTTGCGCCGCACTTATATAACTGCATTTGGCAGCACGCACGCGTCTTGCTGATCGGCGCGATCTTGGTGCCTGGTCGCCGCACGGTCACAGCGGTGTTGCGGATTATGGGGCCGAGCGAAGACCGTCAGTTTCAAACCTATCACCGGGTGCTCAACCGTGCGGTCTGGTCGAGTTGGGCCTTGAGCCGCACCTTGCTGAAGTTGTTGGTGCAGACCTTCGTGCCGACGGGGCCGAACATCAGTGGGTTGGACGACACGATTGAGCGCCGACGCGGCGCGCAAACACCGACACTTGCATCCGTTGCAAGTGTCAAGGCCCGAGGAATCTATCGCGATCCGGCGCGTTCCAGCCAGGGCCACTTCGTCAAAGCGAGCGGTCTGCGCTGGTTGAGCCTGATGTTGCTGGCGCCCATTCCATAGGCCAAGCGCACCTTGTCACCTCTCGGGTTATAGTGATTCGGTCGGCCTCGGCCAGGTGCTCTGGCCTCCCTCGGCCAACTGATTCATCTGGTGTGTTGGCTACCAATTTCATCCACCCGTCTTGTCGGCCAACACTGGCCTATTGAGGTGTGAGCCCCCTGCTCTGCCGCTGAGGCGAAAGCTACCACAGAGTGGCGGCTTGGGATTCGAGCCAAAGACCTGCAGGATATGAGCTCTGCTCCTATAGCGTACAAAAAAGCCGCCGATTCCAACGAATCGGCGGCTTTTTTGTAGCGGGGGATGGATTCGAACCATCGGCCTCCGGGTTATGAGCCGTGCTCGCAGAGTGTTATCTTTTGCCTTACGGGCCGGCGTTTCAGCCAAACCCGACGATCTCCGTCTGCTGTAAGCCCGACGAGATGTGAAGGTAGTGTAAAGCGAGTGCGATTCGGGTGTCAAGACTGAAAATATCCAGCTATTCGTACCATTATGGACCGAAGTCATCGCCCCAAGCGCCCGTGTTCCAGTGGTAATGGGGGAATGGCGGGAAGTGCAACATGGCTTTTTGACGTTAGCAGATCCGAACGACCTTGCAGGAAATCGGCCAATCTACCGCTCAGTTACGCAAGGGGTGTCGTGTGTTTTGCGGAACCGGTGCGGGTCCCGCCCACGAGTAAACCGGGCACTGGGAGACATCAGGTAAGGGTTGGGCAGTCAGGGCC
>JBBRZY010000660.1:0-3362 GCA_038252885.1 Anaerolineales bacterium
CCGAGGGCACGGTGAAGGGGCATGTCAGTAATATCCTCTCCAAGCTGCACCTGCAAGACCGGACGCAGGCGGCGTTGTTCGCGGTGCGCAATAATCTGAGCGCATAAAGGCGAGAGAAAAAAGAAAGAGAAAGAGAAAAAGGACGGGCCGACCGAACGAGGGCGGCCCGTTTTCGCGTGGCTTTGAACCTGGGCTGACAGGCGCAGATTTTGCAGCTGGGTTTTCTGGCCACGAATTAGCACGAAGGGGAAGTTGGCGGCGGTTGGGAGAGGGCGAAGGCCGTGGGAGAGGTCGGGGCGAGGGCGCGGGGAAGACGACGGCCGTAAACACGAATTTGCACGAATGGGCTGCGGTCAGGACGGAAGTTCGGTTGCCGCTCGGCGGCGATTAAAAAAACTGCCAATCTTGGGCTATTTGTCCGAGTGGGCTAGGGCCGCCCCCCTCTAAAGTCATGGACATAAACCTGCCCGCCGGGGCGTGTGCGGGGTGGGCCGCTCGGCTAATATGCTGGGATAGCACTGGGATTCCCCCGCGTTGTGCTTGAGCTGTTGGCTGACCGGCCGGCTGGGCCGTGGAGACCCGCGATGCGTTTGCTCATCGTTGATGACGTGGCGGCGGTGCGCGAAGCCCTGCGCCTGCTGCTGAGCGAGGAGCCCGGCATCGAGGTGGTGGGCGAGGCGGCCGACGGCGAAGAAGCGCTGCTGCGAGCGGCGGACCTGCGCCCCGACCTGGTGCTGCTCGACCTGGAGATGCCGCGCCTGGGCGGCCTGGCCGCCATCCCCCGGCTGCGCGCCCAGGCGCACCCGCCCAAAATTGTGGCGATGAGCATGTATGGCGCAGACGACGGGGCGCGGCAGCGCGCGCTGGCGGCCGGCGCGACGACCTACGTGGAGAAGGGCGCGACGCTGCAAGAAGTGGTGGCGGCCTTGCGGGAGGCGCTGCCAAGAATAGATTTATGATTTGCGATTGCTGATCTCTGATTGAAGTGCGAGGCGGCGCGGAGCAACGGCGCGGCTGGTGATCTGCCCCATATGCTTGATGCCACAATTGAATAGTTGGCCCTTCGCCGCCATCGGTTAGAATGCGGCTATGCCCCCGCGTCGTGTGCTGATTTGCTGCCTGGCCCTCGCCGCCAGTCTAGTGGCTGTGGCTTGCGCCGCGGCTACGGTCGAAGTGCCGGCGGTGGTGACGCCGTTTGTGCCAGGGACATTCACGGCCACGCTGACGGGCGCACTGCCTGCCACGCCCGCGCCGGCGACCCCGGCTGAGCGTGGGCAGGAGGCTACGGCTGAGCCAGCGACCCCAACAGAGTTAGGGCAGGCTGCCACGCCCACACGCATGCCAGCGCCCACGGTGGCTTCGCCCACGCCCACGCCGACGGTCATGCCGGTAACGTACAGCGTGGTGGCGGGCGATGTGTTCTATAACATCGCGGCCAGGTTCGGGCTGACGGCCGAGCAATTGCTGGACGCCAACCCCGGCCTGGACCCGGCCGTGCTGTACCCCGGCGACGTGCTCATCATCCCCGACCCGGCCACGCGCGCCACGGCCGACGCGCGGGTGAGGCTGAACGGCGGCGGGCTGCGGGTGCGGGCCTGGCCCGATCTGGCGGCGGAGGTGGTGGCGACCCTGCCAGCCCTGACCCGGCTCGACCTGCACGGCCGCAGCGCCGACAACGACTGGGTGCAGGTGACGTCGAACACGGGCGCGAGCGGCTGGGTGCCAGCGCTGTGGCTCGATCTGCGGCTGGCGCTGGTGGTCCTGCCGGTGACCGCGCCCGACGCGCCGCCGCCCTCGGCCACGCCGCCGCCCGAGGCGAGCTACATCTCCAACGTCAATTTACGGATGCTGCGGGTCTTTCAGCGCGGGCAGGCGCTGGGCAACCGCGCCGATGTGTTCTCAAAGGTGGGCGACAGCATCACGGTCTCGACGGCGTTCCTGGTGCCGATTGGCGTGGGCAATTACCGCCTGGGCGCGTATGCCGATTTGCAGGGCGTGATTGACTTCTTTTCGGCGGGGGAGGCGCGCGGCGGGCTGAACGCGTTTGAGAATCGCTCGCTGGCGGCCAAGGTGGGCTGGCGGGCGCGGGCCGTGTTTGGAACGGGGGGTGATCCGCTGCCCGACTGCGAGGCCGGGGAGCGGCCGCTGCTGTGCGAATATCGCGTGGTGCGGCCGGCGGTGGCGCTGATTATGCTGGGGACGAACGATGTGCCGTACACGCCCGCGGCCGAGTATGACAGCGATGTGCGCCGCATTCTGGACCTGACGCTGGAGCAGGGGGTGATCCCGGTGTTGAGCACGATCCCGCCGTTCACACGGGCGGGCGATGAGGGCCGGGCCGAGGAATTGAATGTGATTGTGCGGACGCTGGCGCTGGAGTATGGCGTGCCGCTGCTGGACTATTACGCGGCGATGACGGGTCTGCCGGGCCAGGGGATCGGCGGCGATGGGGTGCACCCGACGACCGCCGACGACACGCGCAACGCCGACTTCAGCCCGGACCATTTGCAATTTGGGATGGTGATGCGCAACCTGACGGCCCTGTATGCGTTGAACGAGGTGTGGACGAAGATCATTACGCCGTGACGGCGGTACGCATTACCATGGCGTTCTGTTGTAGCGAGCGTGGGCGTTCAATCTCCAGCCAAAACCGCTAGGGCACCCTCGCAAAGAACGCAAGGGCGAGTGTGAACGCCCCACGCACTCGGCGAGGTTGGAGGGTCAATAGGCCGGTCTATTCCAATTTAGGCTTGCAATCCAAACGCGCCTTAACGATCACAGTCCCCGTACCACTTTTCTCTCTTTCTCTTTCTCTGCCCTTGCTTTTTCTTTACTGTAACCCTTTCCACACCGCATCGAGCGTTTGCAGCGCGGTGAGGTTGCGCGCCTGCCAGCCGGTGAGCGGCAGCGGGGCGGTGTCGAAATAGGGTTGGCCCCAGACGAGGTGGTAGGTGTCGGCCAGGCCCCAGTTGGGCAGGGCGCGGGCAACGGGCGCGAAGTCCCACAGGGGCAGTTGGTATTCGGCCGCGAGCCGGATCACGATCTGGTTGAAGCGGTCGCCGGTTTCGAGGTTGTCGGCCTTGGTGCTCAGGATCGGCACGACGCCGTGCTCGATCAGGTAGTCGAGAATGCGGCGCATGTTCTTCTCATACTCGGCGTTGGTCTGCCAATCGCCGTTGGTGCCGAGGCTGATGAGGGCCAGGCTGGGACGGTTGGTGCGCACCTCGCACGCCAGGGGTGACTCACCCTTCTGGCAGACTTGCGGCAGCGCCCAGATGGAGTCGAAGACGGAGGCGGTGTTGAGGCCGTCGCGCGCCACCGAGCCGTTGCGGTTGAAAGACCCGGCGAAGTGGTTAATGGTC
>JBBRZY010000661.1:0-3354 GCA_038252885.1 Anaerolineales bacterium
GCTGGCCGCCAACTTTCCCGTCGCGCGCTATCTGCGGCTCGACCCAGCCGTGTCGTTGGCGGCGGCCATTAACCACGGCGCGGAAGCCGCCACCGGACAGGCGCTGTTGGTGCTCAACCCAGACGTTCGCCTCGCGCCCGATGCCGTGGCGGAGATGGTGGCCGTCGCCCATGCCCAGCCAAACTGTGGCGCGGTGGCGGCGCTGCTCAAGTTCACTTGGGCCCCGCACTTCGTCAACGGCCTCGGTAACTATGTGCGCGACACCTCCTGGGGCACCGACCTCGGCCTCGGCCATCTCGACCTTGGCCAGTTCGCCGCCTTTCGCGCGGTGCCGTCGGCTTGCTACGCCGCCACGCTCATCCCGCGCCCCGTGTGGGCGGCCGTCGGTCCGGCCGACGTGGGCTTTCCCATGTACTACGAAGACACCGAGTGGTCCTACCGCGCCCGGCTGCTGGGCTACGACGTGCTGGCCGCCCCGCGCGCCGTGGTCTATCATGCCTTTGGCAGTCAGGTGCCGTCCGGCGCGGCCGTGCCATTGGCACCCAGCAAGCTGCGCCGCGCCGTCTATGGCCGCTGGCGCTTCGTGCTCAAGCTGCTCACCGGCCCGACCCATCAGCGCTTCACACGCCACTACTGGGCCGAAGACCGCGGCAACTTTTTGGGGGCGCTGCGGCGGGGCCGGTGGGCCGACGCCCGCGCCTACCTCGCGGCCTGGCTCGCCGTGCTGCGCGACCTGCCGGCCCTGGGCCAACTGCGGGCCGACCTCACCGCCCGCCGCCGCCGGCCGGACTCAGAGCTCTTCGACCGGCCCGAGCAGTGGCCCGCGCCGCTGGAACAGAACGGCCTGCCGCGCCTGACCTGGGACGTGGTAGAGCAGCAGTATTGGCCGCTAATGCGCACTGGAAGGACCCGCGTGATGCCCGAATTTGAAGGCCGGCCGCCCCGGCCGCACGTCCTCATCGCCAGCAACGACCTGGTGGCCGCCAAGATGGCCGGGCCCGGCATGCGCTACCTCGAGTTCGCCAAGGCGCTGGCGGCCGACTGCGACGTGACCCTGGCCGTGCCGGCCGCCACCGACCTGACCGTGCCCGGCATCAATATCGTGCAATACGACGAGCACCGCCCGCTCAGCCTGCCGGTGCTGGCCGACAACGCCGACGTGGCGCTGGTGTCGGGCTACATGGTCGAGAAGTTCCCCACGCTCGGCCGCACGCGCGCGCGGCTGGTGGTCGACCTGTACGACCCCTTCATGCTCGAAAACCTGCACTACCACCTGCACGACCCGCTGCGCACCCAGGAGGGCGCCAGCACCCACGCCACCAGCATCGTCAACCGCCTGGCCGCGCTGGGCGACTTCTTCATCTGCGGCAGCGAACGCCAGCGCGATTTGTGGATGGGCGTGCTGGCCGCCAACGGCCGCGTCAACCCGCACACCTTCGCCGCCGACCCGACCCTGCGCGACCTGATCGATGTGGTCAGCATTGGCTTCCCCGACCGGCCGCTGCACGTCGGCCACCTGCTGCGCGGCATCAACCCGGCCTTCACGCCCGAGAGCCGCATTGTGCTGTGGGGCGGGGGCATGTGGGATTGGCTCGACCCGCTCACGCTGCTCAAGGCCTGGCCGGCCGTCGTGGCCCAGCACCCCGAGGCGCGCCTGGTCTACCTCGGCACGCGCCACCCCAACCCCGATGTGCCGGTGCACAACGTCGTCGGCGAGGCGGTCAAGCTGGCCGAGGCGCAGGGCCAGAAAGATCAAACCGTCTTCTTCATCGAGTGGCTGTCGTACGAGGCGCGCGAGGCGCTGCTGAGCGAGAGTGACATCGGCGTGGTGCTGCACCCGGTGCACGTCGAAACGCGTTACTCGATTCGCACCCGCGTGCTCGACTACTTCTGGGCGGCGCTGCCCATCCTCGTCACCGAGGGGGATGTGACCAGCGAGTGGGTGCGCGACCTGGGCCTCGGCCGTGTGGTGCCGCCCTTCGACGTAGCCGCCGTCAGCGCCGCGCTGCTCGACATGCTGGCGCGTCCCAAGGCCGCCTGGGCCTCGGCCTTCGCGCCGCTGCCCGAGCGCTTCAACTGGAACCACATCATTGGCCCGCTGCGCCGCTATGTGCTCACTGGCCGGCCCGCGCCCGACCGCCACTTGCGCGTCACCGCCGACCCGGCCCCGCGCGGCCCGTTGCGCCAGGCCGCCTACCTGTGGATGACCGAAGGCTTCCGGCCGATGCTGGGCCGGGCCTGGCGTTACCTGCAGTTGCGCCGCGCCGGCTTCTAAGCCCGCATGAAAATTCTGCATGTGGTGCAGGGCTATGCGCCCGCGCTGGGCGGCACTGAGTGGCTGATCCAGCGCGTCTCAGAAGAGTTGGTGCGCCAGTTCGGCGACGAGGTGACGGTCTTTACCACCAACGCCTACAGCGCCGAGGCCTTCTATTCCCCGCGCTTGCCGCGTCTGCCCACCGGCTGGAGCGAGCTCAACGGCGTGCGCATTCGGCGCTTCCCAGTTAACAGCCGCCTCAGCCAGTGGCTGCGCTACCCGCAGGCCCTGGCCTACCGGCTGAAGCTCCCCGGCAACGAACGGCTGCGGGCGCTCTCCGGCGGCCCCATCATCCCTGGCCTGGCGCAGGCCATCGCCGCGCACCCCGCCGACGTGGTGGCGGCCTCGTCCTTCCCGCTGCTGCACATGTTCGCCGCGCTGGAGGGTGGGCGGCAAGCGGGCCGGCCGGTGGTGCTGCACGGCGGCCTGCACCCCGATGACCCCTGGGGCTTCGACCGGCCCATGATCTATGACGCCATCCGGCAGGCCTCGGCCTACATCGCTAACACCCAATACGAAGCCGACTACGTCATCGCGCGCGGGGCCGACCCGGCCCGGGTGACGGCCATTGGCGTGGGCGTCGATCTGGAGCGCTATGCCGCCCTGACGCCCGCCCAGGCCAAGGCCAAGCTCGGCCTGGGCGATCAGCCTGTGGTCGGCTTCATCGGCCAACAGGGGCGGCACAAGGGCCTTGATATCCTATTGCGGTCCATGCGCCAGGTGTGGCAAGTTATCCCCGAGGCCCAACTGGTCATTGCCGGCGCGCGCACGCTCTACAGCCGCTTCGTAGACCGCGACCTGGCCAGTTGGCCGGAGGCCGAGCGGCGCAAGGTCAAACTGATTTATAACTTTGACGAGGCCGATAAGGCGACCCTGTATCGCGCGCTCGATATCTTCGCCTATCCCTCCGGTTACGAGTCGTTTGGCATCGCCTACCTGGAGGCCTGGGCCTGCGGTTTGCCCGTCATTGGCTGCTGGCGCGGGGCGATTCCGTGGGTGGTGGCTTCTGGCCGCGACGGGTTATTAGTGCAATTCCAGCA
>JBBRZY010000662.1:0-3352 GCA_038252885.1 Anaerolineales bacterium
CTCATCGCGGCCCGCAGCGCCGGGTGGGCCTCCAGCAGCGGCGAAGGCGCCTCCTCGATCACCTTCTGAAAGCGGCGCTGGAGCGAGCACTCGCGCTCGAATAGGTGCACCAGCCCGCCGTGCGCGTCGCCAAACACCTGAAACTCAATGTGCCGCGCGCGCGGAATATACTTCTCCAGAAAGACCGCCGCCTCACCGAACGCGCTCTTGGCCTCGCGCCCCGCCCCGTCCAACGCCTCGGCCAATTCCGCTGGGCCGGCCACGATCCGCATCCCGCGCCCGCCGCCGCCGCCCGCCGCCTTCACCAGCACCGAGTAGCCAATCGCGCGCGCGGCCTCGGCCCAGACTTCGGGCAACGGCACTTCACCCGGCGGCGGCTGGTAGCCCGGCACCACCGGCACGCCCGCCGCCTGCATCAAGGCGCGCGCGGCGGTCTTGCTGCCCATCCGCCGGATCGCCTCGGTCGGCGGCCCGACGAAGATCAGCCCGGCGGCGCGCACCGCCTCGGCGAAGTCGGCGTTCTCCGACAGAAAGCCATAGCCCGGATGCACCGCGTCCACGCCCGTCGCGTGCGCAACGGCCAACAGTCGCTCGCTATTCAAATAGGACTCAGTGGGGGAAGCTGGACCGAGCCGCACCGCCTGGTCGGCCAGTCGCACATGCAGCGCGCCAGCGTCGGCCTCCGAGTACACCGCCACTGCCCGCACCCCCAGCTCGCGGCAGGCGCGGATCAGCCGGACGGCGATTTCGCCGCGATTGGCGATCAGGAGCGACCGAATGGCGGCCATCGTTAGGCGTCGGCGCAGTTACATGCGAAAGACGCCATAGCGCGTCTCTTCGGGTGGGGCGTTCAGGGTGGCGCTCAGGGCCAGGGCCAGCACCCGCCGCGTCTCGGCCGGGTCGAGAATGCCGTCATCCCACAGCCGCGCGGTCGAGTAGTACGGGCTGCCCTCTTCTTCGTACTTATCGAGCAGCGGTTGCATAAAGGCGCTGGCGTCTTCGTCCGACAGCGGCGGCTGCCCCTCGCGCGCCAATTGGTCTTGCTTCACCGTCAGCATCACATTGGCCGCCTGCTCCGCGCCCATCACGCTGATGCGGGCGTTGGGCCACATCCACAAGAAGCGCGGTTGGTAAGCGCGCCCGGCCATGCCGTAGTTGCCCGCCCCAAAGCTGCCGCCGATGATGACGGTCAGCTTTGGCACGCGCGCGTTGGCGACGGCGTGCACCATCTTCGCGCCGTCCTTGGCGATGCCGCCCGCCTCATACGCCTGCCCGACCATGAAGCCGGTGATGTTTTGCAGGAACAGCAGCGGGATGCCGCGCGCAGCGCACAGTTCGATGAAGTGCGTGCCCTTAAGCGCGCTCTCGCTGAACAGCACGCCGTTGTTGGCCACGATGCCGATTGGCATACCCGCCAGCCGCGCAAAGCCGGTGACAAGCGTGGTGCCGTAGTTGGCCTTGAACTCGCGCAGGCGGCTGCCGTCCACCAGCCGCGCGATGACCTCGCGCACGTCATACGCCTCGCGGAAGCTGCGCGGCACGATGTTGTATAGCTCCTCGGCCGCGTAGGCCGGTTCTTCCGGCGGGGCCAGTTCCAGCGGCGCGCGCGGCGGCCGATTGAGGCCCGCCACGAGGCTGCGCACAATCTCCAGCGCGTGGTCATCGTCCTCGGCCAGGTAGTCGGCCACGCCCGATTGGCGCGTGTGCACCTCTGCCCCGCCCAGCGCCTCGGCCGTCACCTCCTCGCCGGTGGCCGCCTTCACCAGCGGCGGCCCAGCCAAGAAGATCGTGCCCGTGCCTTTGACGATCACCGTCTCGTCGCTCATGGCCGGCACATACGCGCCGCCCGCCGTGCAACTGCCCATCACCGCCGCAATCTGCGGAATGCCCTTGGCGCTCATCCGCGCCTGGTTGTAGAAGATGCGGCCAAAGTGATCGCGGTCGGGGACCACCTCGGCCTGCAGCGGCAAGAACGCCCCGCCCGAATCCACCAGGTACAGGCACGGCAGATAATTCTCCTCCACCACCTCCTGCGCCCGCAAATACTTCTTGACCGTCAGGGGGTAATAGCTGCCGCCCTTCACCGTCGCGTCATTAGCGATGATCAGGCATTCGCGCCCGCTCACGCGCCCGATGCCGGTCACCAGCCCCGCGCCGGGGGCGTCGTCGTTGTATAGGCCATATGCGGCCAGGGGATTGAGTTCGAGAAAGGGGGAGCCGGGATCGAGCAGCCGGTCTATGCGGTCGCGCACAAACAACTTGCCCTGCGCGCGTTGGCGCTGCTGGTAGCGTTCGCCGCCGCCCTGCCGAATCTGCGCCAGCCGCGTCCGAACCTCCGCCGCCAGCGCCCGGTGATAGGCGGCGTTGGCCTGCGCGCGTTCAGCCCGCACGTCGACTTGCGTCTCGATTACGTCCATGCGCGGGCCTTCAACCGGGCGGCGGGCGTCATATTCAAAGTATAGCGCAATGAGGTAAACTGGGCCTATGCCAAAGACCCTTTCTAAAACTGATCCGAGCCTTGTGGCCTCGGTCGCCCGTCTCAACCGCGTGCAGCAAGTCTGGGGGGTGCTGCTGATCGGCCTCGGCATCGTCACCGAGTTTGCCGGCCGCGGCTCACACCCTGTCGCCGGTCTGCCCTTCATTGCCGTCGGCGCGCTGACGCTGCTATGGCGCGACCCGGCGCTGCTGGGCGCCATCGCCGCGCTCATGGCCTTCTCCATCGTGCCCACCATCAACCCGCGCATCACCGTGCTCGGGCCAGACCCGGTCGCCGTCTTCGCCACCCTCAGCTTCTTAGAGGTCGCCGCGCTTGTCGCCGGCAAGGCGTTGATCGTGCTCACCGTCTCAAACCAATTTCTCTTGTACCGCTTTCTGTACGGCACCCGCACCGCCACCAGCCCCGACCCCGAGCTGGCGCTGATCCCCGAGATGGTGCCCAACCACACCGACGTGCTGGCGCGCTCCGCCCGCCTCATCGGCTACATCGGCGCGGGCCTGGGCGTCGTGGCACTGGCGCTCTCGTTCCTCGATCGCGCCGCCTACCTGCCCCTCATCCTGTCCGAGATGGCCGGCAGCCTGGCCGTCATCGCCGTCGGCGTCGGTTTCGGCACGGCCTTCAGCCCCACCAACGAGCGCCGCGCCGCCCTCCTAGCCCTAGCCACCGGCTTCATTGGCTACGCCCTCTGCGCCGCCACGCTGCTGCGCCTGGTGTGAAGCAAACACGCTGCATCAGAATATGTTGCCGCTTACGAATTTCCCTCGTCACTTGGGCACCCCTCCCCGCGCCGGGGAGGGGCCGGGGGTGAGGTCCGTCCAACCGCTGACATCCTCCCGCCCTCTTGCGTTAATAACA
>JBBRZY010000663.1:0-3347 GCA_038252885.1 Anaerolineales bacterium
AATGCTCGCGGAGCAGGCGATGGGTCAGGCCGCTGGCCAGCGCGAGGTCTTGCGCGCTCAGGGACTCGTAGGCGGCCACCCGTTCCCAGACCGCGTCGTCCGTGGCCGCCGCCTCCACGCTAGCCGCCGTCAGCCGCAGTTGGCCGGCCGGATCGGTAAAGCTGGGCAAGCCCCCTTCGCGGGCAGCGACTAACACGGTGCCGCCCGCCAAGTTGAGGCGCTGCGCCGCGGCATGCGCCGTGTAAGTCCGCGCCCCGACGCGCTGATGGGCGGTTTCGCCTTCCCGCGCGCCGGGCCGCAGCAGCTCCCCGGCCAGGGGTAAGCAGGCCTCCCACAGCCTGTTTTCAGTCTCCGCGGCCTGCGCGCGCGCAACGGCCTCCGCCTCGGCGGCGGGGGCTAGCGCCAGGCGCACCCAGGCCGAGGGTTGCTGCAAGACTGTGATACTGAACGCCACGAAGTCATCCCGGCGCGCCAACAGCGCCTGGGCCGCCGGCGGGTCGCCGGCCTGCTCGATAAAGGCCTCGCGCCGGGCGGTCTGCCCCGGCTGTTCGGCCAGCCACGCTACCAACTGGTCGCGGATGGTGGCGAGCCGCACCTTGGCCCCCAGCGCAGCCGCAGACTGTGGACCCAATTGCAGCGGATCGTAGACCAGACCTGGGCCCCATGTCAGGTAACCACGCGCCACCAGCGCCTGCGCCGCGGCCTCGTCGGCAGCGGACAGTTCGGCTTGGGCTAAGTAGCCCTGGGCAGCCAATCGGGTCAGGAAGGCCCACAGCGGCGGATCATCGGCCACGGCCAACTGACGCTGAGCCAGCCGCACGGTGATGGGCGGCAAGGCCAAGGCCGCCTGAGGCGGAGGCTCTGGCTTCAGTTCTGCCAAGCGCGCCTGCATCAGCTTGGCAGTGAGCCGCGCCGGGTCAAAGACCACGCCGCCGCGCAGGCCAAGCTGACTGGTCGCTGCGGGCGAACTGAGGAGCAGCTTGAGGCGCTCGGGCCGAACGGCCAGCCGATCGGCGAGACGGCTCAGATCGACAAACCCTTCCGGGACCCGAGCCGCCAGCGCCGCAGCCGCCTCCAGCAGCGCGCGGTCATCCTGGGCGGCCTGGGTAGCAGAGTCAATTGGCATAGGTAGACGGGAACAGTTCGATCACGTCGTCAATTATCGCAGAAAGATGGCGGCGCCAGCGACCTGAAGGCTGAATGGAGACTGAGACTGAGGGCGATTCACTCACACTCCAACGCTTAGAGCGTGGTCGTAAACTTATGGTCGGCCTCGGTATTCACCCGGCCGAGCGTTGGCGAAAACGTCTGGACGCGCGCCTGGCCGTTCCCAAAGGTCACCAGCCGGAGCCAGCCGTCACCGCCCTGGGCGGCCTCCTGCCAATTGGCAAAAATTTGGTGGACAGCCGTGCCGCCGCGGCTGACGTCGCGGCGGTAGGCGGCGTGGCCATTCACATGATGCCCACTTTGGACCCAATGCAGGTGATCATGGCGGCTGACCAATTTGGCCCAGAGTTCTTCGCCATCATGGGCCGACGCGCCCAGCGGATAAATCTTAGGATTGTGTTCGTGGCCTGGCCTAACGCGCGTACCGTCGTTGTAGAGATATGAGTGCGTGACCAGAATGGCCCAGCGATTGCGGTGGTCAACCAGGATTGCGTTGGCCCAGTCAATCACTGCCTGGCGCGGCCCAAACTCAAGGCTTAGAAACAAATAGTCCGCGCCGCCGATGGTCAGGAGGCAATACGCGTTTTCGGTGTGCCCGGCCTCGAAGAACCCGCCCTGCCACCAGGCGTGGGCGGTATAGCGCCCGGGTGGGAAAGTGGCATTGAAGGCTGTCGCCAGCCGGTCGGCGTCGGAAAAGGTGTCGTAGTCGTGATTGCCAATAGCAATCAGGTAGGGGATTTCGGCGGCATCCAAAATGCTGACGGCGGCATCGGCCCTGGCCCACTGTTCAGCTTCGTTGCCATCCACGACGTCGCCCGCATGCAGCACGGCCTGAATATTAAGCCGCGTTCGATTGTCTGCAATCCATTGCGTTTGACCCACGAACAGCTCGGGGTAATGCGCCGAGTAATATTGCGTGTCAGGCAGAAAGACAATTGAAAACTCACCCGCAGCGGGCGGGTCGAGATCAGGAGTCAACGGCTGGGCCTTTGAAATTTCTGACGAGCGTGGACTGGCTGGTTCCATTGCTTGGGTCTTGCTGCCTTTCTCTAAGTCCAGGTCTCAGCCAAATGCGCCCGGTTCGCCCTGGGCAAGGCGTTATGCGATCCTAAATCTTGTGGGGGCTACCGATCAGATCAAAGGTAACACTGAATTTGATCTGGCGCAGGGCAATATTTCCAATCGGCCGCCAAACCGTGAACCCACCCACGCGGTGGGCTTGTGGGCCTTGGCTTCCGGCGATTTAGGTTCGGTGCTAGAGCCTCACTCATAGCGCTCGGAGGCCCTTTGGGCATGCCCGAGCGTTGCATTCTACATGGGGACGGCATGAGGTGGGGACATCAGAGCTGCAGGATATGAGCGCTGCTCCTAGCTCTACTTTCCGCTAACAATGATCGTGGCGGCCCTGATGTTGATTTACGAAGTCTTGTCACCCGATGAAATGATAAACCACATCGAGTTCGTCTAGCCTGGTCGGGCATTGTGGGTCAGACTCGCCAGGCGCCGGCGGCCTCCATCGTGGTTACCACGGCCAACGACGAACTGAACAGCGACAGCGACTGCTCCCTGCGCGAGGCGATCCAAGCCGCTACGACCAACGCCGCCGTGGACGACTGCGCCGCCGGGGGGAGCGGGGTTGACACGATCAACTTTGACGCTGGCTTGAACGGCGAAACCATCGTGCTCGACAGCGTCCTGACCATCGCCTCCAGCCTGACCAGGGATGGCAGCGGCCGCGGCCTGACCGTGCGCGGCGACGAGGCCACCCGGCTGTTCCAGATCAACAGCGGCCAGGTCAGCCTGATCGCGCTCACCCTGACGCAAGGCGCAGCCACCAGCGCCGGCGGCGGCCTGTACACCAACGGCGGCCCGCAAACCCTGAGAGAAAAACCGTCGATCAGGTGATCGGTGGCGCGCGGCCTGCTGTGAGGTGTCAGGTATTCAGCACCGCCCAACCACTACACCGTGACCAGCAGTCCCCCACTCTCCAGCCGGTAAGTTTCGCCGACCACTGGCAGGAACTGCCGGCTGTGTTTGGAGATCAGCAATTCGGGCGCCGCCGAGTGCACGCCGATGAGGGTCTTGGCTCTGATCATATCCGCCATGTAGAGCAGGTTGGCCGGATAGGCGTGATTGAAGCAGTACAAGTTGGCAAAGGCCAGGTGCTCCGCGCCCACCAT
>JBBRZY010000664.1:0-3346 GCA_038252885.1 Anaerolineales bacterium
CGTGCTGCTGGGCGGCACGGAAGTGTTTTGGGGCTTCTGCGTATTCTGCGGCGCCTGCGTGTTGGGCACGCTGGTGGCGGGCGGCTTTGTGGCCACCGGTTCGGTGGGGCCGGCCGTGCCGGGTGGCCGCTCCAGGGTAAAGATCAGCAGAAAACGCGCCACCCAGCCCACGCGCCCGCGCGGCAGGCGGATGGACACCCACTCAGTCCCGTTCACAATCACGCTGCCGTACAGCACTTGCACAGGCGATCCGGCCGGGAGCGCGGCTACCACCTCGCTGCCTTCGGGCACATCGCGCACGCGCACGGTCAGCGTGCCCACCTTATCGGTCACGACGGCCAGGGCGCGCACATCGGCCGGCATGGCCAGCGCGGTTGGGCTGGCGGTAGCGGGCTGGCGGGTGGCGGTCGGCAGCGGGGTGTTGCTGGGGGTGGCCGTGAACAAGCGGTTGGGCGTGATGGTTGGGGAGGGCGTGTCGGTGGGCGGCGCTGGCGTTGGCGTTGACGTCGGCAGGTCGAGGGCGGTAGGGCTGGCGGTCGGCGAGGCGGCCGCCGTCGGCTGAAAGACTTGAAACAGGTTGTTGAAGTTGAGGGACTGCGGGCTGGTGACGGCCACAATCGCCAGGCCACCGACGACGGCGCCCACGGAGATGAGGACCAGCATGATATTAAGCGGTGACGAACGCGGAGATTGCATGAGCGTGATTGTGCCTACAGGTACATTGTAACCTAACCTGGCTGCCCTGGCAGGGTAGTACGGAAGTCCTAGTCGGGGGGGGGCGGCGAGGGGCAGGTGCGCCCGCGACTGGACCGCAGCTCCAAGCAGATGCGCCAACGTCGAGACGGTTGCTCACCCCACGGTGGGATGGTGAGCGTCGCTATCTGACCGCCAAAAAAATAACATGCCCGAGGTGGGTACACCAGCAGCGGGCCGGAATAATTGTGGTCCGCCCCAAACGGCAGCGGCCCTCACGGCGACAAAGTTAGGGCCGCCTACGACACACGGGTGAATGTCGCCAGACGCGCTTCTAAGTTCGCGGCCAGGTGGCCGGCATGGGGCACCGCGTTGAAGCGCGGCACCGCAGAGCACGCCGGGTACGCTGGCCGCTTCAACCAGCGTCGTGGGACGGCGTCTCACAAGCGTCGATTGCGGAATTGAGTAGAATCACCCGTATGGTGGCGATCAAGTTGCTCGGGCAGTTCTCGGTCAAGGTGGCGGGCGCGGCGGCGGAGGTCAGCGCGCGCCCGGCGCAAGCGCTGTTGGCCTACCTGGCGCTGCACGTAAACCAGCCTTTGCGGCGCGAAAAGCTGGCCGCGCTGCTGTGGCCCGACAGCGGCGACGGTGGCGCGCGCCGTAGTTTGCGCCAGGCGTTGTGGCAGGTGCGCAAAGCCCTCGGGCCAGCGGCGGCCAGCGTGGCGGCCGGCGACCTGGTGGTCACATTTCAGCCCGGCGCAGGCTTCCGGCTGGACACGGCCGCGCTCGAGGCCGTGGCCGGGGCCGGCGCGGAACCGGCGACGGAGGCGCTGCTGGCGGCCGTGGCGGCTTACGGGGGTGAGCTGCTGCCCGGTTTCAACGATGAGTGGGTGGTGCTGGAACGCGACCGGCTGCAAGGCGTGTATGACTGGGCCGTACGCCGACTGCTTAACCAACTGGTGGCGGCGCGGCGCTGGGAAGAGACGCTGCAATTGGCCGAGCGCTGGCTGGCGGGCGGGGCCACGCCCGAGCCGGCGTTCAGGGCGCTGATGCTGGCCCACGCTGGGCTGGGCGATCTGGCTGGGATGGCCGCCGCCTACCAGCGCTGCACCGAGGCGGTGGCCCACACCTTGGGCGTGGAGCCGTTGGAGCCAACGCGGCGGTTGTACGACCGCTTGAAGCGCGGTGAGCCGGTGGGTGAGGTGGCCGGCGAGGCGCCCGTGGAGGCGGCCCCACCGACCAACGCGCCGGCCAAGCCTGCCGCCCCGGTGGAGGCCACCGCGGCCGATGCGCCCGAGCCGGGCCAGTCGCCGTACAAAGGCTTGCACTATTTTGACGAAGCCGATGAGGCTCTGTTCTTTGGGCGCGAGGCGCTGGTGGCGCGGCTGGCCACCCAACTGCGCGACCAGCCTTTCGTGGCGGTGGTGGGCGCGTCGGGCAGCGGCAAGTCGTCGCTGGTGCGGGCGGGGCTGCTGCCGGCCCTGCGGCGCGGCGCGGCCCTGGCCGGTGGTCTCCAGCCGCCCGAGGGCTGCGCGCACTGGCTGATGTACGTGATGACGCCGACGGCCCAGCCGTTGCAGGCGTTGGCGGCCAGCCTAACGCAGTCGGCGGGGTCGGTCGCGGCTACGGCCACGCTGCTCGACGACCTGGCGGGCGAGGCGCGCAGCCTGAACCTTTACGCCCAACGCCTGCTGGCGGCGCACACGGCGCGTTTGCCGGCCGGCGCGGCCCCACGCTTGCTGCTGGTGATTGACCAGTTCGAGGAGCTATTCACGCTCTGTCGCAGCGAGGAGGCTCGCGCCGCCTTCATTGATAACTTGCTGGCGGCGGTGTCGCCCGTGACGCGCGGCCCGGTCAGCGTGGTGGTCACGCTGCGCGCCGACTTCTACGCGCACTGCGCGCCATACACGGGCCTGCGCCGGCTGTTGGCCGAGCATCAAGAATACATTGGTCCGATGAGCCGAACCGATCTGCGCCGCGCCATCGAAGCGCCCGCCGAACAAGGCCGGTGGGTGTTTGAGCCGGGGTTGGTGGATCAGATGGTGCGCGCGGTGGGCGATGACCCGGGCGCGCTGCCGCTGCTGGCGCATGCGCTGCGCGAGACCTGGGAACGCCGCAAGGGCCGCACGCTGACGCACAGCGGCTATAGCGCGGCGGGTGGGGTGGCGGGGGCCATTGCCCACACGGCTGAGGACGTCTATCAACATCTGACGCTGAGCCAGCAGCCAGTGGCGCGCGCCATCTTCCTGCGGCTGACCGAGGTGGGCGAGGGCACGCAGGGCACATGCCGCCGCGCCACGCTGAGCGAACTGGCGGGCGGGGCCGAGCCGGCCGGCGGGGTGGCGGTGGTGCTGCAACGGCTGGCCGAGGCGCGGCTGGTGACGGTGAACGAGCGCGTAGTCGAGGTGGCGCACGCGGCGCTGATTCGCGCGTGGCCCGCGCTGCACGAGTGGCTGAACGAAGACCGCGAGGGCCTGCGCCAACACCGCCACCTGACCGTGGCGGCACAGGCCTGGGAGGCGCTTAAGCGCGAGCCGGGTGAGCTCTATCGCGGGGCGCGGCTGGCCCAGGCCATGGAGTGGGCGGCCGGGCATCCCGGCCAGGCCAACGCGCTGGAGACCGACTTTCTGGAGGCGGCCCAGGCCGAGCAAGA
>JBBRZY010000665.1:0-3321 GCA_038252885.1 Anaerolineales bacterium
CGTGGGCGTGGCCGGGCTCGGCGCGCTGGTGGGCACAATCGTTGGAATAGGCGCGCAGGCCGCCAGCGCCAGGCTGACGGCCAGGAAGGGCAAGCGTAACGTGCGTAGACGGCGTAACATGGTCATCTCCTGAGAACACGAACGGAATCTGGAGTTAAAAAGCTAAACCCCTTGTCCCGCGACAGGGGGTTTAGGCGGCGGCTGAACAAAAAATCGGCTTGCTCAGTGTGCACACCCCCTTTCGGCGAGGTTAGTGGCAACGCACACGGGGCGGGCGACCTGGCTTGCCAGTTGACCTGGCTTACAGTTGCGCAACAGCGCCGGACTCCGATGAGGTCCTTTTTATGGACCCATCGCCACCGGCTTCGCTCTTACTGCTCTACCCATCCGGGGGTGAGAGCACCCTGCATGCAGAGATATTGATTTGTGCTTTTACTCTAACTGGCAATGGGCGCTTTGTCAACGGAGCGTTGTTGATTCCAATACAGAAACACCACGCTCCCCAACAGCAGCACGCCGCCCAGCACGCCATTGGGCGACAATTGCTCGTGCAGCACCGTCACCGCCAGCACCGTCGAGATCAGCGGCTCCAGCAGCGCGAAGATGGTCGAGACCGTGGCCGTGACGGTCTTGAGGCCATGCATGTAAAAAGCGTAGCCCAGCGCCGTCGGCACGAATCCCAGATACAGCAGCAGCCCCCACCCCGCCGCCGGGTAATGCCCATCCAGCCCGGTGCTCAACGCCACTGGCAGCAGCAGCAACGCGCTCAGCGTGAACGTCATCGCAATCGGCTGGATCGGATGGTAGCGCGGCGCGACCACGCGCGCGGCCAGCGCCACCAGGCTGTACGAGAAGCCCGCGCCCAGCGCCAGCGCCCCGCCCGCCAGCAGCGCCTGCGGCGTGGCCGCCTCGGGTGACCCGCCCACCAGCAGCGCCGCCCCGGCCAGCGCGCCCACCAACGCCAGCCCAATCACCCATGTCAGCCGTTCGCCCAGGAACAAGCCCGACAGCAGCGCCACGATAATCGGCGCGCTGCAAATGTTCACCAGCACCGCCGCCGCCACACCAATGTGCGGGATAGCGGCGAAGTAGCACACCTGGTAAGCCGCAAAGGCCGCGCCCATCAGCAGCAGCGGCCCCAGGTCGCGCCGCTGCACGCGCCAGAAGTTCGGCCCGGCATACACCCGGCTAAGCGTCAGCAGCACCGGCACCGAAAACGCCAGCCGCCAAAAGCCCACCGACAGCGGACCGGTCGGCGTCAGCCGATAGAGCACATCCACCGCCACGCCAATCGTGCCCCAAGTGACGGCGGCCAGCGTAACCGATAGTAACCCGGCATTTGATTTCGGCATCGAGTTTGAGTTATGTGGGTCAGGCGGCGCGGCGCAGTATAACACGCCCGCCCGCGCGGCTATGGTAGGATTGCGCGATGCCCGCCCCCTCCTCCAAACGCGACTTTACGCACGTACAGCACTTCCCCGGCACGCACGGCAACCACTTTGATGTGGTGCTGCGCGTGGCCGACATCGTCGAGAGCCTGCCCCGCCCGGTCTTTGCGCTGCTGCTGGCCGCGTTGGCGGCCGCGCCCGCGCTGCTCTGGCGCAGTTGGCCGGTCGGCCTGGGCTTGTGGGCCTTCCTGCTGGCCGACTGGGCGCTGCTGGCCGGCCTGCCCCGCGCCGGGCGCTCTTACGGCCCGGCCAAGCCGCCCACCCTGCTGCTGGCCGCCCCGCGCGTGTTGTTTGCGCTGCTGCCGCCCGTCATCGGCTTCCCGCTGCAAGTCGTCGGCACGCTGCTCGTCCTCTACGGCTTCTGGATCGAGCCGCACCGCCTTGGGCTCACGCGCCAAACGCTGACCTCCCCCAAGCTGCCCGCTGGACGGCCACTGCGCGTGCTGCACCTGGGCGACCTGCACGCCGAGATCGCTGTCACGGCCCGCGAGCGCGACCTAATCCGCCTGGTCGCCGCCGCCGAAGCCGACCTGATCTTATTCTCCGGCGACTTCCTCAGTCTCTCGTACCTGCACGACCCCCGCGCCTGGGCCGCCGCGCGCGCGGTGCTGGGCACGCTGCGCGCGCCACTGGGCGTCTTCGCCGTCTCCGGTAGCCCGGCCGTAGACTTGCCCGAAGTCGTGCCGCAAGTGCTGGCCGGGCTAGATAACATCCGCTGGCTCCAAGACGAAGTTGTCACCGTGCAGCACGCGGGCGCGGCCATTGACATCGTCGGGCTCTCCTGCACCCACAAGCCGTTTGTCGATGGCCCCCAGCTAGCGGCCGTGCTGGCCCATGCCCGCGCCGCCGCCGGCCAGCCCGCGCCGTTCACCATCCTGCTCTACCACACGCCCGACCTCGCGCCCGAAGCGGCTGAGGCCGGGGTAGACCTCCAACTCTCCGGCCACACCCACGGCGGGCAGGTGCGGCTGCCGTTCTACGGCGCGCTGTTTGCCGCCTCGCTTTACGGCAAGCGCTACGAGGTCGGCCGCCTCAGCGAGGGGCTTATGACACTCTACGTCACGCGCGGCATCGGCATGGAGGGCAAAGGCGCTCCCCGCGTCCGCTTCCTCGCCCCGCCCGAAATCATCCTTTGGGAACTCTCCGGCGAGGAAGCGACGGCTACATAAGGGTCTCTAACAATAGCCCGCGCACCACCAAACCCAAACTCCTTCAATCGCAAGAAACTTTGGGCGAAGCCCTATCCATTGCTGTCCGTTTGCACTCTATCCAAACCACCATCGTCTGAGTCCCCCGAGTCCCCAATTCACCCGGCCCCTACTTTCAAGACGGCCTGCGCTCTTAAGCAGAACGACCTCCCCTGGGGGAGGTCGCGCTGTGCTCAGGCGGGTCTTACTTAGAAGTGCTAGATATTCAGGATGACGTTACTAAAAACGTTGCCGATGGGCGGACCCAGGAGCACCAGGGCCACCAGGACGAACATGGCGACCAAGATGAGGATGAAGGCATACTCCACGAGGCCCTGCCCCTGTTCGCGTTGGATGAGACGCATGGGGTGGTCCTTTCAAGCATATGACCTATCAGGAGCTGCCTGAGCAAGATTATTATACGAAACTCTAATCGCAAAAGCTATAGGAAACTTACGATCTTGGCGAATCCTAACGCAGTTGCGGACAAGTTTGAAACCGGCACCCGTCTCAGGTTAGAACACAGAGAATGCTAGCTCGGCCTTGTGCCCAAACCCCTGATTGTTGTCAATCAACCGCGCCCAACGCGGCGTGAGCACGTAAAAGTTAGAGCGCGCCAACTCGGCTTGAAAGTCCGCCGCAAACGGGAATTTGGCCAGATAAAGCGCCCAGGCGGCGTCCCAAGC
>JBBRZY010000666.1:0-3317 GCA_038252885.1 Anaerolineales bacterium
GCCCAGACATCCGGTGCTGGGTAACCCGGTGGCCGATGGTTCGAATCCATCCCCCGCTACTCATCAAGAAACGCCGCGATTTTGCGGCGTTTCTGATTCAGGGGCTTGACGCGAACCAATGACCTGTGGGTCTTTGGCTCGAATCCCAAGCCGCCACTCTGAGGTAGCTTTCGGCTCAGCAACAGGGCAGGGGGCTCACACCTCGATAGGGCTGTGTTGGCCGACAAAACAGCTGGATGAAAGGGGTAGCCAGCACAGGTCAGTAATGGCGCTCGACCACAGTAGACCACAATTTTCTGTACATCGGCTCATCGCACCACATGGAGACCATGCCAGACCATAAACGCGCTGGCTGACAACACAGACTTGCTCGGCCTAATCAATTCGATTCTTCATTTAACGCCCCGGCGGCCCGAGCGCCGAGCCATAAAGCTCCGCCACGATTTGTACTACTATATACAGACCGGAAATGAGACCCTTCCACGAACATTTGCCAACGCAGACACCCTTTGTCGGTCGCGAGCAGGAGTTAGAACGCCTCGGCCTCTTGCTCGCCGATCCGAGCGTGAGGATGGTTTCAATTGTCGCGCTGGGCGGCATGGGCAAGACCCGGCTGGCGCTAGAGATCGCCCGCCGCATGCGTGGGCACTTTGCCGAGGGCGCCTTTTTCGCGGCCCTGGCCGGTGTGGATGACAACAGCCAGATCCCGAGCGCCATCGCCAATAGCCTCGGGTTTCAGTTCATCTCCACTGATCCACCCATCGAGCAGTTGGGGCGCTATATCGGCCACAAGCAACTGCTCCTGATTCTGGACAATTTCGAGCACCTGGTCGACGGCGGCTTGCAGGTCACGCGACTCATGGAAGCCTGCCCCCAGGTACGCATCCTTACCACTACCCGGCAGCCCTTGAAGCTCAAGGGTGAAACGCTATTCTATCTCGACGGCTTAGACAGGCAGTCCAAACCTACCTTCGACCCGGCCGAGAGCCCCGCGGCAGTGCAGCTCTTCGCTCAGCAGGCTAGGCAGGTTCAGCCGGGCTTTGCCGTCAGCCCCGACAACTTTCCGCTAATCAACAGGATCTGCGAATTTGTGGGAGGCATGCCTCTGGCCATTGAGTTGGCGGCTTCCTGGCTAATCTCGTTGCCCCTGAGTGAGGTGGCGGCCAGCCTGGGCCTCAGCTGGCTGACACAGGATTACCAAGATGCGGCCGAACGCCATCGCAGCCTGCGCAGTGTGATTGACCACAGTTGGCACATGCTCACCGCCGCTGAACGCACGCAATTTGCAGGTCTCTGTCTGCTGCGCAGCGGCTTCACGCGCGAGGCGGCCGCCAGGATCGTGGGCGTCCGGTCGGCGCTGCTTGCCGCGTGGGTGCGCACGGCACTGCTCCAATATGATGCGGTCGCCGACCGTTACACCATTCACGAATTGATGCGGCAGTACGGCCACGAACGGCTGCAAGAATTACAGGAGCACAATCAGATTGAGCACAGGCTGGTTGAATACTTTGGTGAGACACTGGGCGAACTGTTCCGCGAACTGCAAGGCCCGGGGCAAGTGGCGGCCCTGAAGCTAATAGAAGCCGACCTCGACAACTTCCAACTCGGCTGGCGGTGGGCCTTACGCGATCAGACCCACGAGTTCCTGCCCACTTACCTCCAATGCCTGGCATTGTATTTCATGATGCGTGGCCGCCGCCTGGAAGGCGATCATGCCCTCAGCCTGTTGCAGGAGCATCTGGCGGATCTGGAACCGGCAATGGCCGCGCAGGGACAAATGTTATTGGCGCGTCTCAAAATCGGTCGGCAACAGAGTGTCAGCCTTGACCTAGCGCGGCAGGCGGTACGGCTGTGGTCCACGCACGGCCCAAGGCCCGAAGACGCACTGGCTCTAGGGCTTATGGCCCAGTGGCTGCCGGAGTTCAAACTGAGCGACGATGTTCAAAGCCTATGCCAGGCCGTGGAAACGCAGGTGGGTGCCGGCCTCGACCCGTGGAACATGGCTTGGATCAAATTCACGCTCGGGACGCTTGCTAGCCAACAGGGCCGCGCGGCTGAGGCGCGGCCGTTGTTTGAACAGAGCGTGGCCGGCTTCCGGCAGATCCAGGCGCGTTGGGCGCTCACGTTTCCATTGGGCGCCATCGAAGCCCTGCTGTCTGAGCAGGGTCTGCTTGATCAGGCCAAGACGCTCAATCAGGAGACTCTGGTGCTGTGCGAGGAAACTGGCGACCTGGAGGGCCGACTGTGGCGGTACTGGCGTTTAGGTGAGATCGCCACTCAGCAGCGGGACGCGGCGGCGCTTAGGCAGGCGGTCTACCAGGGGTTGCGGCTGGCGCTCACCATGGCTTTCCCGCTCTGGCAGCAGATCATTGCCACCCTGGCAGTGAAATTGTTGATGATGAACCAACAGTGGCAGCCAGCGGTTGAGTTGGCGAGCGTGCTGCAAACCAATCTGGCAATCGAGGATCGAAACTTGGCCAGCGCGACCTGGCTGAGGGACCGGTTGAACATGGCGCTGACCACCCTGGCTCAAACTCTTCCGACGGAGGTGTTTTTTGCCCGTCAACAGCGGGGCGCTTTGCAACCGATCCAACCCTACTTGACGACCCTCTTGGGCGAAATCGGCGCCGAGGAACCAAGCGCCGCGGCGAGCGGCCCGCCCCGCGCGGTTGAAGTGCTGGTGGAGCCCCTGAGCGACCGGGAGCTCGAAATCCTTAAGCTGATCGACGCAGGCCTGTCCAATCGTGATATCGCCGCGACCCTGTCCATCGCTACCGGCACCGTCAAAGTGCACAGCCGCAACATTTACGGCAAGCTGAACGTCAACAGCCGCACCCAGGCCCTCGCGCGCGCGCGGGACCTGCTGCTGCTGTAGTTTCCCCCATCTCCCGCGGGCCAATTCCCCAATACCACTTTGGGGTATTCCCACTACCACCCTCGAACTGATAGCCTGCTAGACATACCGAGTCTGGGAGACCGGGACGTCCTTTGACTCCGCTACGGACGTCTTCAATGCTGCCTGACTAATCCGCCCGCCGCCTAGTGACTTGCACATCTTTGGGAGCCCACCATGGACAAGGTCCGCCTCGGAATCATCGGCACCAGTTACTGGGCCGAAGGTTTCTACCTCCACAATTTACACACACACCCCAACACGATTCTGGCCGCGATCTGCGGACGCAACCAGACGCGTGCTGAAGCGCTAGCGGCCAAATTCGGCATCGGTCTGGTTTATCGCGACTATCGCCAGTTGATTGACAGCCGCGGCCTGGATGCCGTCGTCGTAGCTACCCCGGAGGACTTGCACCATCCCATGA
>JBBRZY010000667.1:0-3315 GCA_038252885.1 Anaerolineales bacterium
ATGAGCCCCAAGGTGCGCTGCTCGGTGTGCGTCTACATGCCGTACCCCGGCACGCCGCTCTGGCCCGACGCCCTGGCGCGCGGCTACGTGCCGCCCGACAATCAAATCGGCTGGACCGCCTTCGACCTCAACCGCGGCAACACGCCCTGGGTCTCCGACGCCGAAGCGCAGGTGATGAGCGAGATCAACGACATCTTGTTCGTGGGTCGGTCGAGCGGGCATTGGCTGCTGGCCCCGTATTACAAGCTGCTGCGCTGGCGCTGGCACAACATGTACTTCAAGCACTATTGGGAGGGCGCGTTCCGCAAGTTCCTGATGCGCACGCCTCTGCGGCGGGCGCTGAACTGGGTGGTGCGCAACATGGTGGAGTACAACCCCATCACCCACAAGGGGCCGGTGGCCGAGGGCGCGGCCGGCGACTGAGCGCGGCCCAAACATTCAACCCAAAGGCACGTGGATGGCGGGAGGCTGCTCCCCTGACCGCGTGCCTTTTCGTTTGTGGCTGGGGGCAGACGATGACGATGGTATCTCTCAGCGGGGAACAAGCCGCCGGGTTGCGGGGCTGGTTTGAGCCGGAGCAGCCCGGCCCGTTGGTGGGGCCGCATGTGCGCAATACCGGCCACGGCCAGGTGTGGGCTGACGGGTGGCCCGCGCCGCGCGCGCTGTTGGCCGAGACGACCGATAACTACGCCCTGCGCGGCGACCCGGCCGCCTGGGACGTGGCGCAACTGCGCGCCCGCCTGCACGGCTTTGTAGAAGCCTCGGCCGAGTACGCGCCGCTGCTGCGGGCCATCAACCCGGCCCTGGTCGTGTGGCCGCGCGTGGTCTATGCGCTGGACGGCCCGCCGCCGGATAAGCCCAAGCGGCCGCGCCGCAGCCGGGTGCGCGCCTTGCAGCCGGGCGACGCGCCTGCGCTGGCCGGGCTGAGCGCCGAGGTCAGTTGGGCCTTCAAGACCTGGGGCGGGGCGGCTGGTGCGCTGGCCGGCGGGACGCTGTGGGGGGCGTGGCTCGACGGGCGGCTGGCGTCGGTGGCGGGCACGTTTTATCGCGGCGACGTGTACGAAGATTTGTGCGTCGCCACCGAGCCGGCTTTTCAGGGGCTAGGGCTGAGCACGGCCTGCGCGGCCGGGCTGTGTGCGGCCATTGTGGCGCGTGGGCGGCAGCCCAGTTGGAACACCTCGACCGACAACGCCGCCAGCCGGCGCGTGGCCGAGAAGCTCGGCTTCCGCTGGGTGCGCGATGACTGTTTGTACGTGATCGGGGTTGAGTTCGGCGGCAGATAGACGGCGAGGGCCAGAGAGGCGCGCAGGCGCACTGACAGATGAACGGTCTAGCGAGCTCAGCTTCCACGAGTGAGATGATCCCGCCGCGCTGGCGGCTGGTGGCGCGGCTGGGCTTCCTGGCCGTGGTGGCGCTGACCGTGATCGTCTTTGCTGGCGGCCTGCCGGAGTATTACCGCCAACTGACGACAGTGTGTGCTGCTGCGCCGTGCGGCAACTCGCCGACGGCCGAAGTCGTTCAAACCTACCAAGCGGCGGGCCTGTCAATGGAGGCCGCGGCGCGCTGGCTGACGGCGATGGTGCTGCTGTCGGCGGTTGTGCCCGGCACGGTAGCGCTGGTGATCTTTTGGCGCCGGGCGGACAACCGCATGGCCTGGTTCACCGCGCTGACGCTTTTGACCTTTGGCGCCTTCGGCGTGCATGACGCCGCGCGGATAGCCGCCGTCCTGGCCACCTTTCCGGCAGCGTGGAGCTGGCCAACCGTCGCCCTGACCGTGTGCGGGTCAGCCACCATTACGGTGTTCTTCTTCGTATTTCCCGATGGACACTTTCAGCCGCCGCGGCTGCGCTGGGCCGTCGGGGCGCTCCTGGCCTTTCAAGTGGTTGGCCAGGTCTGGCCCGACTCGCCGGCGAATACGGCCACCTGGCCGCTGCCCTTCATGACTGCGTATTGGTGCGTCTTCTTGGGTCTGGCCGCTTATGCGCAAGTCTACCGCTACCGGCGCGTGGCGAACTTTCAACAACGCCAGCAGACCAAGTGGGTGGTGCTCGGGGTGGCCCTGGCGCTGGGCGGCGCGATGAAGCCGTGCTGGGCCACTTCGCCGACAGCAGCTACTACCTGTTCTTGCATTTGATCCCGCTCTCGATTGGCTTCGCGATGTTCCGCTCCCGCCTGTACGACGTGGATGTCGTCATCAACCGGGCGCTGGTCTACGGCCTGGTCACCGCGCTGCTGGCGAGCATTTATGCCGGCCTGGTCATTGGGCTGCAAACGCTGTTCACGCGCTTCACCGGCCAGACCTCTGACCTGGCGCTGATCGGCTCCACGCTGGCGATTGTGGCGTTGTTTCAGCCGCTGCGGCGCGGGGTGGAGGCCTTCATCGCCCGGCGCTTCTACCGCCGCCGCTATGATAGCCAGCAGGTGCTGACCGCGTTCGCCGGGGTGCTGCGTGACCGGCCCTACACCGATCCCGACGATCTGCGCCTGGTGCTGTTAAACGTCGTGGACGAGACGATTCAGCCCGCGCACGTGACGCTGCGGCTGGTGGAGGGGGCCGGGCCGAAGCCGGGCGCTTAGGCGGACAGCGCGCTTAGCAGTGCGGCCGGCAGGCTGGCCGTGTCGGCCGCAAGCCGCAGGCGGAAGGCAGGGGTGGTCTGCACCAGCCGGTTGAGCAGGGCCAGGTGACCGGCGATCATCGGCTTATCCCATTGCTCGATGGCGTGCGGTAAAATCAAGCGCAGCGCCTCGGGCGCCGGCAGGCGCTCCAGCGCATGGGCGGCGCGGGCCTCAATTTGCGGAAAGACGATGGCCCCGGCCGGCGCGCGCGCCACCCAGGCGCCGGGGTAGACCGCCTCGGCGGCGAACAGCACCTTCTGGCGCGTGCCAGGCGCAGTATTGAGCGCGTGTAGTTCGTCAAAGCGCGCCAGCGTGTCGGGGTAGGCCGAGAGCAGGCCAGGGTAACTGCGCACCTCAACCCCCGTGTCTGCCGCGCACAGGATGGGCGAGTCGTTGGAGAGCAGCTTCCAGCCGGCATGCAGCAGGCTCAGGCCGGTGGTGGTTTTGCCCGCGCCAATGTCGCCGACGATCAGCACGGCTGGCGCGCCCGGCGCGGGGCAGGCTGCGAAGGCGTGCAATAAAAATTGCCCGCGTCGCCGCAAGTGGGGCGACAGGCTGATGGCCAGCAGGTCTTCAAACACACCGTAGGTAGCCAGGCCGGCGGCGGTCAGCGCGCCCTCGGTGTAGCCGGCGGCCAGGTCAAGCCGCAGTTGGCCGTAGCGCGGAAAATGCGCCACCACTTCGCCGCTGTCGGGGTCG
>JBBRZY010000668.1:0-3311 GCA_038252885.1 Anaerolineales bacterium
CCTGCACGGCATCAGCCGCGACGCCTGGAAGCGCTACACGGCCGAGGGCTCGTGGTACTACGAGATCGTCGCGCCCGGCTTCAAGTACAACCTGACCGATATCGCCGCCGCCATGGGGCTGGCCCAACTGCGCAAGGTCGAGCGCATGTGGGCCCGGCGGCAGTGGATCGCGGCGCAGTATTCGGCCGCCTTCGCGCAGTTGCCCGAACTGCAAGTGCCGGCCGAGGCCCCCGCCGGCGACCAGCACGCCTGGCACCTGTACATGCTGCGGCTCCACCTGGACCAACTGCGCCTGGACCGGGCCGCCTTCATCGACGCGCTCAAGGCGCGCAACATCGGCACCAGCGTGCACTTCATTCCGTTACACCTGCACCCCTACTACCGCGAGACCTACGGCTACCAGCCGGACGCCTTCCCGGTCGCCTACCGCGAATACCAGCGCCTGATCTCGCTGCCGATCTACTCCAAGATGAGCGACCAGGACGTGCAGGACGTGATCGCCGCCGTGGCCGACGTCGTCACCAACCGCCGGTAGCGCGCGCCTCAAGCCGGATGGCAGGGTAGAATCGGTCCCGCGACGGGCCCAGGAGACCCACGATGGGTACCTTCAGTCTGCTGGAGATCCCACAGGATGTGATCGACTCGGCGCGGCTCACCGTGACCGAGCTCAAGCTGGAACTGGCGCTGGCGTTGTACGCCCAAGGCCGGCTATCGCTTGGCAAGGCGCGTGAGTTGGCCGGCGTGTCACTCGGGGAGTTTCGCCAGTCGTTGGCGGCGCGGCGGATTGCGCCTCATTATGACGTGGCGGACCTACAGGAGGATGCAGCCACATTGCGCGCGCTGGGGCGGCTGTGATCGTCGTCAGCCACACCTCGCCGTTGACCAACCTGGCCGCCATCGGGCAGTTTCAACTGTTACATCGGCTGTACGAGGAAGTGCATATTTCGAACGCGGTTTGGGGAGAACTAAGGACCGAGGGCCAGGCGTGGCTAGGACGGGGCGTGGTGCCCTGACCTAAGCGAAGGCGGCTTGTCGGTGTGCTATACTTTCGAGCGTGACGAACGCGGCCGGCACGGAGGGTAGCATGGATCTGACGATCTCCTTGCCCAACCACGTTTCGGAACAGGCCCACAAATTGGCCGCAGACATGGGGCTCTCGTTGGATCAGCTCATGACCCTGGCCCTCAACCGCCTGTTGAGCGACGGCGGGGCCGAATGGGTCACGGCGATGCTGGATGCGGTCTACGCGCCTGAGCCGTCGACGCTCGATCTCGGGCTCGGACGGCTGTAATTCGCCGCCTTGGGCCGCGAGGCATGGTAATCCAGCGCGGCGAGCTGAAGTACAATCATCTCTAGAACAACCGCGAGCGCCGGATTTGATCGACAGCGGTCAGGCTGGTAAGCGCTAGGAGATGCTCAAGTGTGGCCCCCCACCGTCCAGATCGATTTGCCCGGGACTTTGCTGAACCGTGCCCACGTCAAGGCCCTGGACGAGGCCCGGAACTTGGTGATACTGCTGCTCGGCAGATATGTGCAGGCGCTCGAAGTGCCTCAACGCCGGCAAGCGTATGAAGCCTACTATGCGGCCCGCCCGCCGGAAGACGAATCGGAAGAGCGGGCGCTGATCGCCGATTTTGCCTTCGCTGACGCCGACGTGACCGACCCACCGTCGCTCTGAGCCGGCGCGTGGTACGGGGCCACGGCAGCGCCCAATTGCGGCCCGGCGCAAGCGGTAAGTGCAAAGCGCCCGTAGGAGACCCCCAATGGAAATTCATGAGTTAGTCATTGAAATGAAACTCCTTGAACGCCGGGCGACGCTGTACGAAGAAAAGTATGGCATCCTCAGCGCAGACTTTTATGCCGCGCTCGTGTCGGGCCAGTTGGCCGAGTATGACGCTTATGACGAAACGCGCGCCGATTTCAGCCGCTGGAAAGGCATCTACGAAACACTCCAGCGGCGCAAAGCAGCCTATGATCAGCAACTCAAAGGCCGGGAACTGGCAAAGGTATTGCGCTTTCAGCCCGCTTACTGATGGCACCCAACCCCCTCAAAGCGCTGGGCGACTATAGTCGCTTGGTCGCGGAGTTGCTCGGTCAGTTGGACCTCACGCAGTCTACAGTCGCAGTTTGGTCCGATAGCCCCTACACGGGCATCGCGGAAGGCGAGGTGCTATTCGCCAACGGCTTACGGCCCCGCATGCGAGAAGAAGTGGATTTTGAGGCGGGCCTGATTGTGTCGTATGGATCCGAAGTGCACCGGGGCGACGAGCGCTTGTATTGGTACGACGATTTCCCACCTCCCAACGACCCAACTTTGGCTTCGACCTTGCCCCATCACAAACATGTTCCACCCGACATCAAGCATAACCGCATTCCGGCGCCGAACCTGAGTTTTGACCAGCCCAATCTTCCGGCCATCGTGCGCGAGATCGAGGCCATCGGCAAAACCCAGGCAGCCGGTTAATAGTTTGCGGCGTAGCCCCGTCAACGGCTAAAGCGCTTACCCCGAGCGCCGAGGCCATCCGAAATGTCTGGGTGACCAGCGGTCCTAAAACACGGCCTTTCGAGACCGCGTTCGCCGCCCGCGCGGAGCGTGAGCGGGGTGAGTTCGGATCCGGCCAGCGCCTCGCCGCTGGCCGGCAGCCGCCTGGCCCCAGCATGGTTGCAGCCCTGTGCGCGCTGCGGCCCACCCGTGACCGGCGGTAGAGTCATCGGCTCGAATTCAGCGACGCCCCCCAGGCGCGCAATATCGGCCCCAGCGTGCACGTCATCCCGCTGCACCAAGCCTCCAGCTACCGCGAATACCAGCGGCTGAGCTCGCTGCCAATCTACTCCAAGATGAGTAATCAGGATGTGCAGGACGTCATCGACGCGGTGGTTGAGGTCGTCGAGCAGTCGCGCCGCTAAGCCGCCTTAGCCTGCCCGTGAGTCCGGTGACGCCGGCCGCCAAATCCATCGTGCAACCGAGCCATTCCGTCCGCTTCCGGTCGCCCTACCTGCCCCTACCCGCCTTTGCCACGCCCACTCGACATCGCCCTATCCGCCCTGCTCCTGGTCGTGCTGAGCCCGCTGCTGCTGGCGGTTGGGCTGCTGGTGCGGCTCACCTCGCCCGGCCCGGCGCTGCATCGCGGGCGGCGCGCCGGCCAGGGGGGCCGCCCGTTCCACCTGCTCAAGTTCCGCAGCATGGTCACCGGGGCGGCCCAGGCCGGGCCGGGCATCACGGCTGCCGGCGACCCGCGCATCACGCCCCTCGGCCGCCTCTTGCGCCGCACCAAGCTCGATGAGCTGCCGCAGTTGCTGAACGTGCTGCG
>JBBRZY010000669.1:0-3293 GCA_038252885.1 Anaerolineales bacterium
GCCTGGCGCGCGACTACGAGCGCTTGCCTGAAACCAGCGAAGCCTTCATCTATGTCGCCATGATCCGCCTGATGGTCAAACGTTTGGCTCATTGATCTGACTTTTCAGACAGGCTCTTAGACCCTTTATTCGCCTTAGACCCCTTCCCCATGCCCATGCCAACCACCACCGCCCACCTCACCTACGGCCGCGGCACGCTGCCGGTGGCCGTGCCTGCCGACGCCAGCATTTTTGAGATGCGCTCGGTGCCGGGCCTGGCCGACGAAGCCGCCGCTATCCGGGCCGCGCTGCGCACGCCGATTGGCGCACCGCCGTTGGCGAGCGGCTTGCGCCCCGGCCAGCGCGTCGCCATCGTCCACAGCGACATCACCCGCGCCACGCCCAACGACCGGCTGCTGCCGGTGCTGCTGGCCGAACTCGAGCGGGCCGGCATCCGGCGCGAAGACATCACGCTCATCAATGGCCTGGGCACGCATCGCCCGCAGAGCGCCGCCGAACTGCGCGCCATGCTGGGCGCCGGCATTGTCGACCACTACCGCTGCGAGCAGCACAACGCCTTCGACGACGACGCGTTGGTGCCGCTGCCGCCTACGCGCCGCGGCCATCCGGTGCGCCTCAACCGCACGTTTCTCGAAGCGGATGTGCGCATCGTCACTGGTTTGATTGAGCCGCACTTCTTCGCTGGGTTCAGCGGCGGCCCCAAGGGTGTGCTGCCCGCCCTGGCCGGCCAGGAGAGCGTGCTCACCAACCACGGCCACGCCATGATCGGCCACCCGTCCGCCACCTGGGGCGTGACCGACGGCAACCCCATCTGGGACGAGATGCGCGAAGTCGCCCTGCGCGCCGCGCCGCTGTTCCTGCTGAACGTGACGCTCAACGCCGCCAAGCAAATCACCGGCGTGTTTGCCGGCGATCTGTTGGCCGCGCACGCCGCTGGCTGCGACTTCCTGCGCAGCAGTGTGATGGTCACAGTCGACGCGCCGTTCGACATCGTGCTGACCACCAACAGTGGCTACCCGCTCGATCAGAATTTGTATCAGACCGTCAAGGGCATGAGCGCCGCCGGCCGCATCGTCCGCCCCGGTGGCGCCATCATCATGTGCGCTGCCTGCGCCGACGGCGTGCCCGACCACGGCCAATACGCCGCGCTGCTGGCCCAGGCCGGCTCGCCCGCCGCCATGCTCGCCACGCTGGCGCAGCCCGGCTTCAGCGCGCCCGACCAGTGGCAAGTGCAAATCCAGGCCCACCTCCAGCAGCAGGCCGAGGTCTTCGTCTACAGCGACGGCCTGACCGACGCGCAGATCAAGGCCGCGCTCTTCACGCCCTGCCGCGACCTGCCCGGCACGCTGGCCGCGCTGCTCGACCGCTACGGTCCGGCCGCCCGCGTCGCCGTGCTGCCCGACGGCCCGCAGGTCATCGCCACGCTGCGGCCCGAGGCGGTTGTATAGGTCAGACTTTCGGTGGCGCTGAGCGCTTGCAACCATTAGCCCCGAATTACACGAATTTCACGAATGGGTCCGGGCCGGACAAAGTGAGATGTAGCAGTCATGTGTGACGCCGGTCACAGCAACAGACTTGCCAATGAGATGTAACGCTGGCTCTCACGCGCCCCAACAAAGCTTTAGCGCACCTCAACCTTCGCACTCGCATTCACCCAATTCGTGTAATTCGGTAACTACTCAGGCCTATTGGGCACGAGACGTGCTATAAACCGACCACGATGAAGCGTGAAGACATTCTGGCTGTATATGCCGCTGGACCGGACGCTGTGGTGGCGCTGGTGGAGCGGTTGCTGGCGGCGCACCAAGCGCAGGTGGCCGAACTGACCGCGCGCATCGAGCGCTTGGAAGCGCGCCTGAGCCAAGATAGCCACAACAGTCACAAACCGCCATCCAGTGACGGGCCGGCAAAACTGCCGCCCCGGCGCAGCCGGCGCAAGCGCAGCGGCAAAAAGAGCGGCGGGCAGGTCGGCCATCCCGGCAGCACCCTGCTGCAAGTGGAGCAGCCGGATACGGTCGTGCCGCATCGTGCCAGCACTTGCCCGCAGTGTCAGGCGAGCCTGGCGAGCGCGCCCAGCGTGAAGCAGGAGCGCCGCCAGGTCTGGGATTTGCCGACCACCCGGCCGCAGGTGACCGAGCATCAGGCGCTGCACCTCTGCTGCCCGCAGTGCCAGACGGTCACCGCCGGCCAATTTCCGGCGGACGTCACTCAGCCGGTGCAGTATGGGCCGGGGGTCAAGGCCCTGGCGGTGTACCTGCAAACTTACCAGCATCTGCCCCTCGAGCGCACCCAAGAATACTTCCGCGACGTGCACCAGCTCAACCTGTCGGAAGGCACGCTGGTCACGGTCCAGGCCAGTTGTGCCGAGCGGTTAGTTCCGGTAGAGCAAGACATCCGCCGCGGCGTAACGGAAGCCGCAGTCGTCAATTTTGATGAGACCGGGCTGCGCGTGGATCGAAAAACCCACTGGCTCCATGTGGCTTGCACGGCCTTCTTGACCTACTATGCCCTCCAGCCCAAGCGCGGGCGGCCGGCCATGGATGCAATTGGGATCTTGCCCGCCTTCCAGGGCATCGCCGTGCACGATGCCCTGGGCGGCTACTTCACCTACGCGTGCAGTCACAGCCTATGCAACGCCCATCTGTTGCGTGACCTGACGGCCGTGGGCGAACTCACCCGGCAGCGGTGGCCAGCCGGTCTGATCGACCTGCTTCTGAAAATCAAAACGGCGGTTGAGAAGGCCGAGGCCAAGGGGCAAGTCAGGCTCAGCCCCCGCCGGCTCAAGGCTTTCACTGCCCAATACGATCAGCTGATCAAAAGCGGCCTGCGCGCTAACCCACCGCCCAAACCCACCGGGCGGGTTGGCCGGCCCAACCAAGGTCCGATCCGCAGCGTGCTCTTGCGGGTCCAAAAGCGGGCCACCGCCGTGCTGGCCTTCATGCATGACTTTCGCGTTCCGTTCGACAACAACCGGGCCGAACAGGATGTGCGCATGGTCAAGGTCAAACAAAAGGTCTCGGGCGGCTTTCGCAGTCTGGCCGGCGCTGAGATCTTCTGCCGCATTCGTGGCTACATTTCCACCATGCGCAAGCAGGGGCACAATGTCCTGGCCGTCCTGACCAGCGTTTTCAATGGCAAACCAACCATGCCGCAACTCACCGCCTGAGTAGTTACGGCAACAATGCGTTTTGGCATGAGCGGCTGTTTCTTACCGGACGACATGCGCGATCTCACCCCCGCGCTCTGTCGGCGGGTGCGCTCGCTCGGCTTCAGCGGCATCTTCACCCGCTTCA
>JBBRZY010000670.1:0-3288 GCA_038252885.1 Anaerolineales bacterium
GACCGCGACACGCTGCACTACAAGGATGTGGTCGCCCAGCGCTACGCCGAGCTGGTGTACTACGGGCAGTGGTACACCCCGCTGCGTGTGGCGCTGCAGGCCTTTATTGACCAGACCCAACTGCATGTCAGCGGCAACGTCAAGCTGAAGCTGTACAAGGGCAACGTGATCGTGGCTGGGCGCACCAGCCCGTACAGCTTGTACCGCGAAGACTTCGCCACCTTTGGGCAGGAAGACGTCTACGACCAGTCGGACGCCAAGGGCTTCATCACCCTGTTCGGCCTGCCGATGAAGGTCAACGCGCTGCTAAACCTGGGCGGCGGCGACCACTTCAAAGAGCCGGATTACTAGAAGTTCAAGCGGGACTAGGCGCATGAGCAAACTGTGGGGCGGCACGTTCAACGAGGCGCCAGACGCGCTGGCCTACCGCTACAACGCCTCGCTGAGCGTGGACCAGCGCCTGTGGGCGCAGGACATTCGCGGCAGCCAGGCGTGGGTGCGGGCGCTGGCGCGGGCAGCGGTGCTGAGCGGCGACGAGGGCGAGCAGATCGACGAAGGTCTGCAAGCCGTCTATGCCGAGTTCGAGGCCGGGCAGTTCGTCTTTGGGCCGGGGGATGAGGACATCCACACCGCCGTCGAGCGGCGGCTGGGCGAACTGATCGGGCCGGTGGCCGGCAAGCTGCACACCGGCCGCAGCCGCAACGACCAGGTAGCGACCGACTTCCGACTGTGGGTGCTGGAGGCCGAAGACCAGGTGGTGGCCCACCTGCGCCACCTGCAAGGCGTGCTGGTGGCGCGGGCCGAGCAGCACGCCGCCACGCTGCTGCCGGGCTACACACATATGCAGCGCGCCCAGCCCATCACCTTTGGGCACTGGCTGATGAGCCACTTTTGGGCGCTGGAGCGCGACGTGGCCCGCTGGCGGCAGTCGCGGGCGGCGGCAGCGGTGTCGCCTCTGGGCGGCGCGGCGCTGGCCGGCACCGCCTACCCCATTGACCGCCCTGCCCTGGCGCTGGAACTGGGCTTCACGCGCGCGGCCGAGAACAGCCTGGACGCCATCGGCGACCGCGACTTCGCGGCCGAGTTTCTGTTCAACGCCGCGCTGCTGGGCACACACCTCAGCCGCTTGGCCGAGGCGCTGGTGATCTATGCCACGGCCGAGTTTGGGTTTGTGACGCTGGCTGACGCCTACAGCAGCGGCAGCAGCCTGATGCCGCAGAAGAAGAACCCCGATGTGCTGGAGTTGACGCGCGGCAAGGCCGGCACGCTGCTCGGTCACCTGACCGGGCTGCTCGCGACGCTAAAGGGCCTGGCCTCGGCCTACGACAAGGACTTGCAGGAAGATAAAGCGCCGGTGTTCGCGGCCTTCGATGCGCTCGATTTGATGCTGCCAGTGGTGGCGGGTACGCTGGCCACGCTGACGGTGAACGAGGCGCGCATGGCGGCGGCGCTGGATAGCTCGCTGCTGGCGACGGAACTGGCCGACTACCTGGTGCGCAAGCGCCTGCCCTTCCGCGAGGCGCACCACCTAGTGGGCCAGGTGATCAAGCTGGGGCCGCTCAACACCGTGCCACTGGCGGCCATGCAGGCCATCAGTCCGGCGTTCGAGGCCGACGTGGCGGCGCTGTGGGACTTCGGCGCGGCGGTGAACTGGCGCGCGGCGGTTGGGGGGACGGCCGTGGCCTCCGTGCTCGATCAGATCGCAGCGGCGCGGGCGAAGCTGGCGGCGTAACCCGGCACGACTTTAGTCACAAACTCAACGCGGAGGGCCGATTGGCTCTCCGCGTTTGTTTTGTGGTGACTGGCGGTTAAGCAGCCAGGCCCGCTCTACGAGAACGGGCCTGGCAGCGTGGCGGAGAGGGCGGGATTTGAACCCGCGATGGTTTTACCCAAACGCGCTTTCCAGACGCGCGCCATAGGCCGGACTAGGCGACCTCTCCAGTTGATGTGCGGACGATATTATACCAAATCAGGCCGCCTGGCTTGTACCGGCGCTTACGTGTGCTCGAACGGCGTGTGCCAGGGGCGCACTTCGTAGACCAGCAGGCCGGCCAGCACGGCCGGGTCGGCGGCGGCGAAGGCCTCGCACTCTTCAGCGGTGACGGCGCGGATGGTCACCATCATGCCGCCAGCGTCGTCTTGGAGAAACGGGCCGCCGAGCACTAGCTTGCCGGCCGCGTGCCACTGGCCGTAGTGGTCCACATGGGCGCGCACGCCAGTCTGATCGCGAAAGTTGACGCCGGGCTGCCAGTTTGGCCCCGGCCGGTGAAAGATCACATAGCGCGGCGTGGGGCGAGGGGATGGTGTCATGCTGAAGTCTCCTCCAAGGATGGATGCGGGCGCGGCCTAGCCGGGGAACATGGCGGCCGACAGGTCAGGCGCATACTCGGCCACGATGTCCGACGACAGCGCACTACGGCGGGCGATGGCGCTGTAGAGTTTGGCCGAGCGGCGCGGGGTGCGAATTTGCGTCTCGGTGTCGAGCGCGTACAGGCCGAAGCGGTACGACCAGCCGTGCTCCCACTCAAAGTTGTCCACCAGCGTCCAGTGGAAGTAGCCGCGCACGTCCCAGTTGAAGTTGACGGCGCGCCACAACTGCCGCAGATGTAGCAACAAGAAGCGCTGGCGCAGGCTGTCGCCGGCGTCGCCGATGCCGTTCTCGGTGACGTAGATCGGCAGCCGGTAGTGGTGGGCCCACTTGAGCGCCTGGTAAAAACCGGCCGGGTACGAGGCATAGAAGCCGGTCTGGTCCGGCTCGGCGTCGGGCGGGTAACTGCGGCGGCCAAACAACTCGCCGGGGTTGGTCAGGTCGAAGCGCACCACGTCGGCGGTGTAATACTGGAGCGCAATGTAGTCTTGAGTGCCTTTGGCCTCGGGGACGCTCAGCGCCGGGGCGAACGGGCGACGCAGTTTGCCGGTGGCGAGGGCGTCGGAGAACAGGCTGCTGAACAGGTTGAACTGGGTGCGGGCGGCCCACTCGTCCGGCGCGAAGCCGGGATGGGCTGGCATGGTGGGCCGCAGGTGGATCGGCAGCCCAACCATGGCTTGCGGCTGCACGGCGTGGATGGCGCGGTAGGCGGCGGCATGGGCGCGCAGCACATTGGCCGCCACGCGCAGCGCCAGGCCAATGTCTTTTTTGCACGGCGGGAACACCCCCTCCGCCCACGAGCGGTACATGAAGACGTTGGGCTCGTTGATGGTGCACCACAGCTCAACGTGCGCGCCGAGGGCGGTCGCCACCTTGCGGGCGTAGCGCTCGAATAACGCCACCACCGCGCCGGTCTCCCA
>JBBRZY010000671.1:0-3279 GCA_038252885.1 Anaerolineales bacterium
ACCGTGCGATCAGAACCTGCCCCGCCGGTGACAGCCCCGTTTCCGACCTCTGACTTCCGACCTCCCCCTTCCGCCTCTGTTATACTGGCCGCGCGAACACCCGAAAGTCACCGCTATGACCCTGCGCTCCCTCACCGACGCCATGCACGCCTTCGTCACCGCCAAGGGCTGGTACGCCCCCGGCAGCTTGCGCCCGCAAACCCCACGCAACCTGGCCGCCTCACTCGCCATCGAAGCCGCCGAAGTCTTAGAGCTCTACCAATGGCGCGAGCAGGCCCCGCCCGCCGCCCTGGCCGCCGAGCTAGCCGATGTAACCCTCTACCTGCTCCAACTCGCCAGCGTCAGCGGCATCGACCTCGAAGCCGCCATCCTGGCCAAGCTCCAGACCAACTATGGCCGCCAGTGGGACACGGAGGCCGCACCGCCCACCGAAGGCTCGGCCGGGTGAAGATCCTGGCGGTCAGCGACGAGGTCGTCGATACGCTCTACAGCCCCCGCCTACGCCAGCAGTTCGGCCGCGTCGACCTGGTCATCGGCTGCGGCGACCTGCCGTTCTACTACCTCGAATACATCGTCACCATGCTAGATGTGCCGCTGTACTATGTGCCGGGCAATCACGACAAGGCCGAGCAGTACCTGAGCGACGGCCGCATCATCCACCGCGCCGAAGGCTGCGAAAGCCTGGACTCGCGCACCGCCGTCCAAGTGTTGGCCGCGCCGCCCAACCCGGCCGCGCGCGCCCCCCGGCTGCTGCTGGCCGGGCTGGGCGGCAGCATGCGCTACAACAACGAGGGCCGGCACCAATACAGCGAGGATGGCATGAACGGTCGCGTGCTGCGCCTGGCCCCCGGCCTGCTCGCCAACCGCCTGCGTTACGGCCGCTTCCTCGACATCCTGGTCACGCACGCCCCGCCCCGCGGCATCCACGACGACACCGACCTGGCCCACACCGGCTTCAAGAGCTTTCGCACCTTCATGGACCTCTTCCGGCCGAAGCTGCTGCTGCACGGCCACTCGCACATCTACCGCTCCGATGTGGTCACCAGCACCCGCTACCAGGACACCCAGGTCATCAACGTCTACCCCTACCGCCTCATCGACTGGGAGGCCGCGTAACCCATGCCTGACATCAACATGAATAGCGTGCGCGCCCAGGCCGACTACAGCGCCGCCCGCACCAAAGCCCTGTTCCGCGACCTGTTGGCGCTGCTCACCGGCCGCCGCAACGAACTGCTGGCCTTCGACGAAGTGCGTGAGAAGCTGCGCATCGGCGGCCCCATCTACCGCGGCGTGCAGACCGTGCACCTCGACCAGATCGTCGGCAGCGTCAACCGCTACAACGACTTCGACCGCGCCTTTCTGCCCACCCAGGCCCACACCGCCAGCCGCTGGCAGCGCGTCTCGCGCGCCTGGTACGACGAAATCAGCCTGCCGCCGGTGCTCCTATACCAGGTCGGCGCAATCTACTTCGTGGTCGACGGCAACCATCGCGTGTCGGTGGCGCGCGAGCAGGGCCAAGAATACATTGACGCCGAAGTGCGCGAGTGCCAAGTGCGGGTGCCTGTGACGCCCGACCTGGAACCCGACGACCTGGAAGTGCTGGGCGCGGCGGTCGAGTTCCTCGAGCGCACCGGCCTCGACCGGCTGCGCCCCGGCGCAATCATCACCGTCACCATCCTGGGCGGCTACGAGCGCATGTTGGAGCACATCGCCGTCCACCGCTACTTCATGGGCCTCGACTTCCAGCGCTCCGTGGGCGAGACCGAAGCGGTGGAACACTGGTATGATACGGTTTATCAACCGGTGATCCAGGTGGTCCGCAGCAACAACATCCTCAAAGCCTTTCCGCGCCGCACCGAGGCCGACTTTTACTTGTGGGTAATGGATCACCGGCACTACCTGGTGTCGCAGGGCAAGGCCAACCTGGTAGAGCCGGGGCAGATTGCCGAGGAATTTGTGCGGCTATATTTCCAGCAATCCACCCTGGCCCCGCCCGACACGCTGCCCAACCCCTAACGGAGACCTGTGGCCTGGCCTTTTTCGGTGGCTGAACTGACCGCCGGTCTGCGCCGGTATCTGACCGAGCCGGCCCTGCACGTGCGCACGCTGACCGAGCAGCCCCTGGCCCAGGCGCGTCTGCCCGGCCGCGCCGCCCAGGGGGTGCGTGGGCTGCGGGTGGAATATAGCCTCAACGCCGACACGCTCAGCCTGGATTGCGTGGTCAAAGAGCCGGTGGGGGTGGTGCGTTTGGGGTTGACCAGCCCCGGCGTGCGTGAGGCCGGGCTGTACCGTTCGCTGGCCGGGCAACTGCCCATGGCCACCCCCGCCCTCATCGCTGCCGACTCGGCCGGCAGTTGGCTGGTGCTGGAGGCAGTGGCAGCGGCCGAGGCCTCCGGCCAGTGGGACCTGACCACCTTTCAGCAGGCGCTGGCGCTGCTGGCCCGGCTGCACGAGCGCTTTTGGGACTTGCACGACGACCTGGCTGCCTACCGCTTGCTGGCCCGGCCGCTGTCGCTCGATTTCGACATCCACATCATCAGCGCGGCGCAGGCGCTGGGCCAGGTGGTGCGCGACGAATGGCCGCCCCAGATCGCCCGCTCACCGCAAATTTTGGGCACCATCGGCCAGATGATCTTTCAGGCCGACCAGATTGCCCAACCGCTGCGCGACCTGCCCTCCACGCTGCTGCATGGCGACTTTTGGGCCGGCAACATCGTGCGCGACGAAGACGGCGACATGGTGGTGCTCGATTGGCAGTTGGCCGCCATTGGGCCGGGCGTGCTCGACCTGCTGGTGATGATTAAGACCACCGAGTGGGAGACCGGCGATCTGCCGGCCCCGGCCCAACGGCTGGCCGGCCGCTACCGGCGCGAGGTGGCGCGGCTGCTGGGCCGGCGCTGGTCCGACGACGAGTGGTCGGCCCTATGGGACCATGCCCTGCTGTGGCGCTTCTTGCAAGAGATGCTGCCTTGGACCATTGGCGTGGCGCGCGAGGTGTTTGTGGCCCGCGCCCAACAATTTGAGGATGTCTGGCTGCGGCCCGCGCTCGACGCCGCCGGCCGCCGCCTGGCGCCGTTTGTGCCGCTACCCCCGCTGCCCGATTGAGAGATTGCTATGGCGATAATCGTTGATGCCCATGAAGACCTGGCTTGGAACGCGCTGACCTTTGGGCGCGATGTGACCCGCAGCGTGGCCGACACGCGCGCCGCCGAAGTGGGCGGCCAGGGTCCGGCCCAAAACGGCAACACGCTGCTGGGCCTGCCCGAGTACTTGCAGGGG
>JBBRZY010000672.1:0-3277 GCA_038252885.1 Anaerolineales bacterium
AATAAAGCCCCGACGGAGCGAGTCCGAACGGGGCCAGAGCGGACAAAGCAGAACTCAACCACGCACACGCTCGTTCTACCAACACCCTCCGAGCGCCAAGGACGCATTTTAACACAGGCGCGGGCGAGCGCAAAGCAAGGGAAAGCTGGGGACTCGGGGGGACTCAAGGGATGCGATCATCAGTTGGAGGCCGGAAGGAACCGACTGCTATTTGCCAATGAATTTCTTGGTCCTGCGGGCAAAATTTCGGCTGGGCCTCTTGCCCGAGGCTGGACGCTATGCTATAATTTTGGTCACAACCGAGGGCTATTAGCTCAGTTGGTTAGAGCGTACGGTTCACATCCGTAAGGTCACAGGTTCGAGCCCTGTATGGCCCACCTCCAGCAAGAAAACCGCCCGGCCCACCAGCCGGGCGGTTTGCGTTTAAGCACCTGGCGCGCGAGCCTACGGCCAGCGCGAGACGATTTGGTTGCCGGCCGTGTCGAAGGCGATGAGCTTGTTCTCCACGACCATCCAGAGGGTGTCGCCGCGCCAGGCCTGCCAGTTGGGGCCGTCGAAGATGATGGTCGGCAGATTGAGGATGGTCTTGGTCTGGCCGCCGCTGGCGCCGGTCTGCCAGTCGAGCAGTTCGTTCAGGATGGCGTGCGAGCGGTCGTCTTCGGCGGACTGGAAGCGCACCAGCCGCAGGCCAGCGGCGGTGGGCTGCGCCAGCCACTGGGGCGAGTCCTCGTCAATGATGTCGCCGGGGCCCAGCGGCTCGTTGTCGCCCAGGTCAAAGGTCCAACGCGGGTCGCCGCTGGTGGGGTCAACATCCCACAGGGCGTAGCGGGTGGTGCCGCGCGTGCGCCGGGCCAGGACGACCAGGTCGGCGTCCTGCACGGCGACTATTGAAAACTCGTTATCTTCGTCCGCGAGCAGGGTGGTCTCCCGGCCCTGCGCCAAATCGACGGCCAACACCTGATGACCGGCGGCCAGGTACAGCGCGGTGGGCGTGAAGACCGGCGCCAGGTTATCAGCACTGACGGATAGCGAGTCGGACAGCGGGACACACCAGTCCGCCTGGAGCGAGTGTGCGTCCCAGCGCTGGAGCCAAACGGTCGAGTAGCCAAAGGCCAGGTAAAGACTGTCGCCATCGGGCGCGAGCCAGAGCGGCGTGGTCCAGTCGACGTTGGTATCCAGGTCTTCGCTGACCGTGCAACTCGGCGTGACCATTTTCTCCTGACCGGTGACGGCGTCGAAGGCGCGCAAGACGCCCGCGGCTTCGGCGTTGCGGTCCATGAAGGCCAGCCGCCCGCCCAGCAGATACAGCCCGCGCGGCGAGGCCTGGTCGGCCACGGCGGCCCACTGTTGGTCGCCGGTGGCAGCGTCGTACACGGCCAGCGTGCCGTCGGCCGAGAGCGCCCCCAACCGGCCAGCGACCAGTTGCAGGCAGTCGGTGCAAATGTTGAACTCAATCGCATCAGCCAGCGGGGCGGTCCAGGCGATGGCCCCATCGGCGCGGTTGACGGCCACCAGGCTGGCCCCGCTGGTGAGATAAATACGGTCGGTATCGTACAGCAGCCGGACGGAGTAGAGATCGGGGCCGAGCGGTTCGGTCTGCCACAGCAGCCGACGCGTGGCCGTGTCGACTGCCATCAGGCGATATTCGTTCGGCTTTTCGCCTCCAGCGGGATATTGGTTGCTGAGCAGAATGGCCTGATCTGGGCCGGCGTCGGGGCCAGGGATCAGCAGGTTGGAACCACTGAGCAGCACGTTGGCGCCGAGCGTCCCGCCGGTAGCCAGCGCCTGGTCGACATCGCCAGCCAACAGCTGCTGGACGAGCAGCATGGCTTTCGGATCGGCCAGGAACATCAGGGTCGCAATGACGCCGATGACGGCCACGATGACGAGGCCGACCAGGACGCAGCCGAGCGACGAGCTCTTGGCGGGCGGCGCGGCGGTGCGCGGCCGGCGGCCGATGGCAGCGTCGGAGGCGGCGGCGACGCGGCGGGCATAGTCGGGGTCCACCGGGCGCGCGGGCGGCTGGGCGGGCGGCTGGCCGACTTCGATCATCACCGGCTGGCCGTTGCGCATCTTGAGCACGAAGCGGCGGGCGGGGCCGGAGACGGAGGCGGACGAGAAGGTAGCGGTGTTTAGCTGGATGACGTGCGCGTCGTCGTCGGCGGTCAGGTCGGAGGGCGAGCGCTCGATGGACGAGTCGCAGAAGCGGCAGCGCAGGCTGTCCTCACCGGGCGGAAAGCTGATGGGGGCGCCGCAGTTGGGGCAGTTGAGCGAGCGGGGCGTGTCGGTCATGGGGGCATCCTCGGGGCGGGCAGCCGGCGCTTAGCCGGTGCGGGCCTGGCGCTTGTGCCAGTCGGCGGTGAACAGGTTGAAGTGGATGGACTGCTGCGGGTTGGCCTTGATGACGTCTTCGTTCAGGCGCACGCCCAGGCCGGGGCCGGTGGGCAGCGGGAAGTAGCCATCGACGATCTCGGGCACGCCGGGGGCGCTCTGCTTGACGAAGGCCTCAGCAAAGTCGTTGAAGTGCTCTTGGATCTTGAAGTTGGGGGTGCAGGCGGCCAGGTGCAGGGCGGCGGCGGTGGAGACCGGCCCGCCGACGTTGTGCGGGGCGACCAGGACGTAGTAGGCTTCGGCCCAGGCGGCCAGCTTTTTGGTGTTGAGCAGGCCGCCGAAGTGGGTGATGTCGGGCTGGATGATGTCGGCGGCTTGCAGCTCGAATAACTCGCGGTACTCGTGCATGGTGTGCAGGCGCTCGCCGGTGGCGACCGGCACGCCCAGCGGCGCGATGGCCTGGCTGACGCGCTTGAGGGCGGCCAGGTTTTCTGGGGGCACGGGTTCCTCGAACCAACTGGGCTTGAAGGGGGCCAGCTCATTGGCGATCTCGACGGCGGTGGGCGGGTTGAAGCGGCCGTGCATCTCGATGAGCAGTTCGATGTCTGGCCCAACGGCCGAGCGGACGGCCTCGACCAGACTGATGGAGGTGAGCTTCTCGGCCCGGTCTAGCTCGTAGAAGCCGCCGCCGAACGGGTCGAACTTGAGAGCGCGGTAGCCCTTGGCCACGGCGCGCAGGGCGGCGGCGGCGAATTCGTCGGGGGTGCGCTCAACGGTGTACCAGCCGTTGGCGTAGGCTTTGATGCGGTCGCGCACGGCGCCGCCCAGGAGGCGGTAGACGGGCTGACCGAGAGCCTGGCCCATAATGTCCCAGCAGGCCATTTCGATCAGGGCGATGCCGGTCATGGTGATCTCGCCGGCGCGGGCGTAGTCTTCGCGGAACATG
>JBBRZY010000673.1:0-3274 GCA_038252885.1 Anaerolineales bacterium
CAAGAGCATGGCCGCGCAGCCTATGATCTTTGCCATGGCCAACCCCGACCCGGAGATCAAGTACGAGCTAGCGAAAGCCACCCGCCCCGACGCGCTGGTGGCCACTGGGCGCTCGGACTACCCCAACCAGATCAACAACGTGTTGGGCTTCCCCTTCATCTTCCGGGGCGCGCTGGACGTGCGGGCGCGCGCGATTAATGAGGATATGAAGATCGCGGCGGCGCGCGCGTTGGCGGCGCTGGCGCACGAGAATGTGCCCGACGCGGTGCTCAACGCCTATGGCATCGAAGCGCTGGCCTTTGGGCCTGACTACCTGATCCCCAAACCGCTCGACCCGCGCGTGCTGCTGTGGGAAGCGCCGGCCGTGGCCGAGGCCGCCATGCGCAGCGGCGTGGCCCGCCTGGAACTCGACCTGGACGAGTACCGCGAGCAGTTGGCCGCCCGGCTGGGGCCTGGCCACCGCGTGCGCCGCTCGATCATCAACAAGGCCAAGGCGCAGCCCAAGCGCATCGTGCTGGTCGAGGGTGAGTGCAGCAAGATCATCCGGGCCGCGGCCCAGATCGTGGAAGAGGGCATCGGCCAGCCGATCTTGCTGGGCCGGAAAGAGGTGATCGCCCACATGGTGAGCGACCTGGGCTTGCGCTTCACGCCCGAGTCGATCGACCCCGACAGCAGCCCGCGCCAGGCCGGCTATGCCGACGCCTACTTTGCCCTGCGCCAGCGTAAGGGTGTCACCCGCCAGCACGCCAGCGAGCACGTGCGCGAGCCTAACCTGTTTGGCCTGATGATGGTGCAGCAGGGCGACGCCGACGCGTTTGTGTCGGGCCTGACCTACGAGTACCCCGCGGTCATCCGCCCGGCCTTGCAGGTCTTTCACACCGAGCCCGGCATCCACAAGGCGGCCGGCGCGTATGTCGTCATCATCAAGGGCGAGGTCTACATCTTCAGCGACGCCACGGTCAACATCGACCCATCGGCCGAAGACCTGGCCGAGATCGCCATCCTGGCGGCGGGCTTCGCGCAGCGGCTGGGGCTGACGCCACGCGTAGCGATGCTGTCGTTCTCCAACTTTGGCAGCGTGCAGCACCCGCACTCGGCCAAGGTGCGCCGGGCCACCGAACTGGTGCGCGCGCGCAAGCCGGGCTTCGCGGTGGATGGCGAGGTGCAGGCCGATGTGGCGGTAGTGCCCGAACTGATGGAGGGCCGCTTCCCGTTCAGCCAGGTGAAGGCCGCCAATGTGCTGATCTTCCCCGACCTGCAAGCCGCCAACGTGGCCTACAAGCTGCTGCAGCGGCTGGGCGGCGCGGAGACCATCGGCCCGATCTTGCTCGGGCTAGACGCGCCAGTGCATGTGCTGCAAGCCGGCGACGATGTGGACGAGGTGGTGGCGATTGCCGCCGTGGCGGTGATGGACGCGCAGCAGCGCGCCGCCAGCCGCGCCGGGCGGTAACGCCAACGCCCGCCTGCCATCGCGCTAACAAACACCGGCCGGACTGAGATCAGTCCGGCCGGTGTTTTGTTTTGGGAGAATGACGCTGGCCGGCTAGACCGTCACGCCCAGCAGACCGCGCGTGAGCTGGAAGTCCACATCGCCCTGCGCGAAGCGGCGCGGCACGAAGCGGCGGGCGGCCACATCGGCCACGAGCTGCAAGACCTGCTCGGCCCAGGCGGCCGGGTCGCCGGTCAACGCCAGATCGAAGCCGGTCGCCTCAGCGCCCACGGCCACCTGCACCAGCGGCACCAGCGGGTGGCCCTGCGCCGGGCGCGCGCCGGGCACGGCCAACAGCACTTCGACGCCGGTCGCGGCCAGGCCGGTGAGCGTCTCGACCCAGTGCGCGGAGGGCGTCGCCATGACATGGAAACCGCGTTCGGCGGCCGCCTGCCCGTAAGCCAAAGACGGCAAGGCCTCTTCACCAATCAGCGTGTTGTGAGCGTAGCCGTGCGCCTGCAGCAGCGACGCGCTGGCCGGGACGACCACCGTGCCGCCCGCGCTGACGACGGTGCGCGTGACCTGCGCCAGCGCCTCGGCCAGCGCCGCCGGCACCGGCCCGGCCGAGAGCAGTCCGACGGTCAGGCCCCCCACCCCGGCGTCGCGCTCGGTTGGGGCAGGCAGCGTCAGCAGCGTTTGGCGGAACCAGGCCTCGATCTTGTTCAGCACTGCGTCCATGCCGCCGTCGAGCTGCACGCTGGCCCAGCCGTAGTGCGTTGGGTCGCCGCCGCCCTGCGCCAACCGCGCGCGCATGTAGTCGTTGTGGGTCTTCTCGCAGCCGTGCTCCAGGAACAGGCCGCGCGCCACCAGCGGATGCGCCATGTAGTTGAGCAGCGGGCGGTGATACAGCGCGCCGGTCGAGTGGCCAGCCGAGCCGCAGCCCTCGGTGTGCACCAGCGCCACAAAGCGGCTCAGCCCCTGCGCGCGGCCCAGCCCTAGCGCGTTGAGGCGTTCGGCCGCCAGCCGCGCGATCTGCCCGGCGCACAGGCTGGTCGGCAAGATCAGGCCCACCTGGTCGGCCGCCAGCCGCGCGCCGCTCTGCCGCAGCAGCACGCTGAACGGCCGCGTCACGAGATTGTCGGACCGAATGGGCAGCGGGCGGCCGTCGGGCACGGGCATAGCCAGCAACTGGGCCACGTGCCCCGGTTCGGTCTGCCGCCAGTTGCGCCAAATCGACACTTGCGTATGCCCGGCCTGCTCGCCCTTGCTGGCCGCGCCGGACGCGATCTCTACGGTCAAGTCGAGCGCCGCGCGGGTCAGGTCGGCCAGCGGCGTGCCGTCGAGGTAGGCGCCAGCGTTGAGGTCCATCTCGCGCTCCAGCAGGCGATAGCGCGCGCTGGTGGTCATGACCTTGATGGTGGGCACAAACGGGAAGTTGGTGATCGAGCCGTTGCCGGTGGTGAACATGATCAGGTTGCAGCCGCCCGCCACCTGCCCGGCGATGCTCTCTAAGTCGTTGCCGGGCGAGTCCATGAAGTAATAGCCGGGGGCGGCCATGCGCTCGGCGTAGTCGACGCAATAGTCCAGCCGCACCGCCGGGTCGAGCTTGGCGGCCGCGCCGATGGACTTAAGGATGATGTTATACAGCCCGCGATAGCGGTTGCCGCCCGAGACGTTGCCATCGCTGGCCGCGCCGTGCCAGGCCAGCAAGTCTCTGTAGCGCGCGCCGTAGTCGAGGAAGGTCCGCGCCGTGGCCACATCGCGCACGTTGCGCAGCGCATAGGTCTCGGCCCCGATCAGCTCGGTGGTCTCGGCCAGGCAGGCCCCACCGCCGTAGCGCACCAG
>JBBRZY010000674.1:0-3271 GCA_038252885.1 Anaerolineales bacterium
GGCCGCTTCCGTCGCATACCCCTGCCGCCGCTGCGCCCTGTCAATCGCCCAAAACAACCCGAACTCCGGCGAGTACAGTCCGGTCTCCGGCCCAGCGCCGCGCAACTCAGTGATCTGGTCGAACGGCATCAAACATGGCACATAGCCCACCGCGCCAATTAGCGCCCCGGTCGCCTTAAGCGTCACCGCCCGCTCGCCGTAGGGCGGCTGGTACATCTTGCCCAGCCATTCCTGGCTCAACTGCGTCCACGCCAGCCACGAGCGCCGCTCGGCCAAAGCCGCTGGATCATCGGCCAGCCGCCCCTCGCCAAACGCCGCATCCATGATGCGGTGAATCTCCGCCAAATCGCCTTCCACCAGGGGCCGCACCACCAACCGCTCGGTTTCCAGGTTCAATTCGCGCTCCCGCCGCGCTTTGTCAGCGCCGTATCAACCCGTTATCAAGCCGCCGTCGTCCGCCCCGCTTAGAGTGTCTCCAGCAACGGAGGCAGCCATGCGACGCACCACCATAGTAATCATACTCACTTTTCTGGCAACCCTGACCCTCACCGCCTGCGCATCCGGCAGCGCCACGCCCGCCCTCATCGGCGCGTACCGGCCCCACGCCAACCCGCCCCTCGCCACCTACCGCGCGCCGCCGGGCACCTGGCAGTTGGTCTACACCGCCCAGTTGGCGTTGGCCGTGGCCGACCAAGACTTCCGCAACGACGCCGTCGACGCGGGCCAGATCGGCGCGGGCCACACAGCCGCAGCGCTCTACGCCGTGCAGCTCCAGCCCGGCGCGCAAGGCCGCCTCGCCACCGCACCGCGCTACCAGTTGGCCGTCACCGTCGTCCACTACGCCGAACTGCTGCGCCACAGCCCGTGGGCCTAGGCCACCACCTACACCGCGCTCCACAACACCGCCGCCCGCCTCACGCAACTGCTGCCCGACGACCCGCAAGTGGCCGAGTTGGCCGACCTGCTGGCCCGCAGTGTCCCATAGTCCAGCCAATAGATTATCGTGAACGTGTGGGGGGAAAGGCCGGCGTCGCCTGCTGCGGGCAGGGGTGACGCCGGCCTTTTTGTTTCTACTACTGAGCGGAAGCACACTGGCAATGCAGTCCTGCGCCCTGCCGAACCACCCCCTCTGGCCCTGTCATTCCGAACCCCCGCGCACGACCTTATGCCTACAAGTCGGTGGTCGCGGGGTGAGGAATCTCACCTTCGCTAGCGACAACTCACCCTTGCAATAGCCAGCCCCCGGCTACTTTTTCAACACCGCATACGCCGCGTTGATTTCCTTCATCTTCAGCTCCGCCGCCGCGCGGATGTCTGGCCCCAGCGTCTGCGTATGGTCGGGGTGATACAGTTTTGCCATCACCCGGTAAGCCGCCGTGATCTCCTTGCGCGTGGCCCCCGGCCGCAAGCCCAACACCGCGTGCGGATCGGCCGCCGTCACTAGCGGCGCGGGCGGACGCGGCGGCGGTGGGGGCGGCGGCATTTGACGGTACTGGCCTGCCCTAGTTCTGGTAGGGTCGGCCCGCGCATATTGCCGGTAAGTCTCACGTTCGCGCGGGGGCGGCGGAGGTGCCGGCAGCGGCTCCGGCGGCTTGGGCGCAGCCAGGTACTCGCGGTAGCGCACCAGCGCCGCCACCACCTCGCGCGCCAGATCGAAGCTCCCCACCTCAATGTCGAACAGCACCGTCTTGCCCGCCCTAACGCTCAGCCGGCCGCGCTCCGTGCGCTCAGGCGTGCTGGGCTCGTGCACCGCCGCCGCCGTCAGTCCCGCGTAACCAATGCTCTGATAGCGCCCGCGTTGCAGCACCAAAATCTGCGTCGGCAGGAAGAACAAGCTAATCCACGGCAACTGTAGCCCGCGCACCGGCAGTTGCACCTTCACGTCCACCAGCGGCGCGGTGCGCACCCGGATGCGGCTGCCCGTCATCTGATCCTCGGGCGTCACCCGCCACGCCCCCGCCACGCGCCCCAGGCTTTCTAGCTCATACTGCAACCCCAAATACAGGCGATAGGCCGTCTCGTCCATCTTGTAGGCCACAAACGCCGCTTTGGGCGCCCACTGGGCGCGCGCCATCTGCCGCGCAATCACGACCCCTGCCGCCAGGATTACCACCGCCATCGCGCCGACCAGAGCCTGAAACACGCCCGCCTGCCCCGCCGGCACCAGCCCCGGATACTGCGCCGGATAAGTCCACGCCAAAGCCGCGAAGCCCGCCGCCGGCCCCACCGCCGCCACCAGCACCCACCACGCCCACCCGCGCTTCCGCCGCCGCGCGTTGATGTGGCGCAGCAAGCGGGCGGTGGCGTCGTCGGAAGATGGAGATTTAGTCATGGTCTTGCATAACCAAATACCAATATTACCGTGTGATTGTCAACTGGTAAACAGGTTGAATGGGGCACGCTAGGCATCGCACAGAATCACGCTCGCGAGGATCTCATGTGTTCGTAACAAATCCATTGTAATGCTAGAATTTGGCCCGAACAGCACAAGTGAACGCCGATGTGCTGCCACGAACCGTGGGCTAGGAGCTCAGATGCCACTAATTGAGATTCTTGTTGCAAATGTTGCACCAGCAATAGCAAAGGCCGTTTTGACTGCTTGGTTGCGAGATCATAGTATTTCATCCCAACTTGGTTCCAGCTTGATCGACATAATTGCGAAGAAGACTGAGGATTCGTTTCAGAAGAATCGCGTCGAACGACAATTCTCAAACATTGGCGAAAAGGTTGCGGAAGAATTGGTGCCAATCTTTGCTGAAGCCCCTTTGCCAAACTCATCCAAAGAAGCCGTAGCCTTTGCGGTGGCGCAAACGTTGAACGAATCCACTATGGAGGCGTCGGTATTGGTGGAGAACGATCTCGATTCAGACAAGTTGGCTCGACATATTTTAGCAAGCAGAACGCACACTATCACAGTGGGGTTTGGCGATTCAGAACTAGCACTGTTTGGCCGCGTTGTGCGCGAGATTTGCGATGCGGTGGTTGATATTGCATCGCAAATGCCTGGCTTTACGGAACGTACGTTTGGCGAAGTATTGCGCCGCGAATCTGACATTCTTGCAATAGTTCAAAATATTCTCGATGAAAATCGCCTGCACCGAGAAGAAAGCAAAAGAGCCAATCTGGAAAATGGGGCGGCATACTATGAAGAAAAGTACCGGCGACAGGTGATACGACGCTTAGATGTGTTGGAATTGTTCGGGGCGCCAGCAACGGTCACGAACAGGCGTCACAGACTAAGCACTGCCTACGTAACCCTGTCAGTGGAAAA
>JBBRZY010000675.1:0-3268 GCA_038252885.1 Anaerolineales bacterium
CGCCACGCCCGCCCGCTCGCCCCACAGCGCGCGCGCCAGCCAGAACGTGGCCAGCCCCGCCAGCCACAGCCCCAGCGCGAACGCGACCTTGAGCGCGGCTGGGTAGGCCAGCCCCAGCCCGTGCAGCGCCACCACGCCATACGACGACAGCGGCGCGTAGAAGTTAAAGAAGGGATAGCCGTAGCCCTGCGCCATATCCGGCGCCCAGCGCGGGAACCAGTGGCCCAGTTGCAAAAGCCGCCCGAGCTCTACGGCGCGGAACAGATGGAACGGGCCGTCGTCGCTGCACGGCAGGTTGGCATTCGCCAGGGGCGCCGCCGCTGCGAGGCTGACCAGGGTCAGGGCGGCATACGGCCAAAGCTGTCGCACGCGGGCGGGCAATGAGGGTGGATGGGTAGGCATGAGTGGCGCGTCGCGGCCCACAACGACCAGCGGGCGCGGCGAGTATATCAGACTTCGTCCGCGCCAAAACGCTTATAATACGCGCCGCTATGCCCACTGTGCGCCTGGTTCTCATTAGCGACACCCACGGCCAGCACCAGCAAGTCGCCGTGCCGCCCGGCGATGTGCTGATTCACGCCGGCGACATCACCGGCCAGGGTGAATTAGACCTCGTCCGCGATTTCAACGCCTGGCTGGGTGGTCTGCCGCACCCGCACAAGCTGGTCATCGCCGGCAACCACGACTTCTGCTTCGAGCGCCAGCCGGTCGAGAGCGCGGCCCTGCTGACCAACGCCACTTACCTGCGCGACTCGGGTGTCACGCGGCTGGGCCTCAACTTCTATGGCAGCCCGTGGCAGCCGTGGTTCTACGACTGGGCCTTCAACCTCCAGCGCGGCGCCGCCTTGCGCGCCAAGTGGGATATGATCCCAGCCGGCACCGACGTCCTCATCACGCACGGCCCGCCCGCCGGGCACGGCGACCTGACGGTGGCCGGTGATGCTGCCGGCTGCGTTGATCTGCGCGAGGCGCTCGGCCGCGTGCAGCCGCGCGTGCATGTCTTCGGTCACATCCACGAGGGCTACGGCCAGACCCAGCAAGGCCCCACGCGCTGCCTCAACGCCAGCATCTGCGACGTGGCCTACCACGCCGTCAACGCGCCGACGGTCGTTGATTTGGTGGTTGGCTAAGCGGCCACGGTCGGCGGACTGCTACCGCAGGCCGGTCCCGCCGGCCCAACCGCCGTAAGAGCGGGCCAAACAACAGATACCGCAACACGCCCATACCCAGCACGCTGACCAGGACCCCGAGCACGACCAGCGCTTTGGCGGCCAGGTTGTCATGCCCATTCGCCAGCGCGATGAACGCCAGCCCCACCAGCCGGATGCCGACCCCCGTGGCGAACACGCGCCGCCGGCCGTAGAGGGTGCTCATTTTGGCAGCAGGAGCACGCCCACCCCAATTACCACCGCCGCCGCCGAGGCCACGGTCAACAGCGTCACCAGGCCGCCGGCCTGCTTGGGAAACCGCCTACGAATCATCCAGATGATGTGCATCTCACCCGCTCCTTCTGCGCCCACGCGCGCTTGACCCCTTGAACCATCACTGCTCAGTCTAAGCCCTGCGCCCAGCGGGGGCCATATACAAAGGTATGCAATTGGTATAGTCAGCTGGTGGCGAGGGCTAAAGCAGGTTTAGTTCACGGGCGCGGGCGACCGCCTCGGTGCGGCGGCTGACGCCCAACTTGGCGAAGAGCGTCGAGTTGTAGACCTTGACGGTGTTGACCGACAGCGACCGGGCGACCGCGATTTCTTTGTTGGAGCGGCCGGCGGCGATCAGGCGTAGCAGGTCGAGTTCCATCGGCGTCAAGGGTTCCAGGCTCGAGGTGGGGGGCGGAGCAGGGTGGTCGGCCGGCGCGGGCAGGTCGGCGAGAGGCGCGGCTTCGAGCAGCGTTTGCGAGTGGGGAGCGTAAGTCACTCGATAGGTGTCGCCACTGTGCAGTTGGCGAAATGTGGCCGCATCCACGGCAAAGCGCAGCGGGCCGAGCCGGATGGTGTATTTGGCGGTCTGGATCAGCCCGAAACCTAAACCAAAGTCGCTGTGAATCCGCCCGCTGACGCTGGCGGCTAGCCCAGCGCGCCAGTCCCGCTGAATTCGGCGCAGGCGCGGCAGCGACGGCCAGAGCCACCACAGCCACAGTAAGCCGAGCGCCCCCCAGACGATCCACTCACCGCGGCTGGCAAAGGCCGGGTTGAGCAGCTTCACGCCGCCGCCTGCTGCCAGCCCCACGGCCACGGCCACGAACGCGGTGGCGCCGGCCAACGCCGCCCAGCGTCGGGCACGCAGCACTTGGCGCTGCGAGTCGGTGAGCGGTGTCAGCGGCGCCCTAGGCGTCCGGGCAGTTGGTTCCATGGCGGTGGGTGCGTCCACCCTATTATCGTAGCATAAGGTTCGACCGGCTCAGCGAGCGGGCCGCAGCCCACGCTCCAGGTGAGGGCAGACTGCACCAGACTGTGCGCCGTGTTGCCCATGAGTCGGATTGGTGGCATGAAGCACCTCGACGGGCTCGAGCGAGCGGCGTTGATCCGCACCCGCAAGGTTGGGCGCGAGAAGCTGCACTACCTCAACGCCGCGCCGCCGGGAGACATCGCCGTCTGGCTTGAGTGTTACCCCGGCCAATGGCCTGCCCGCATGGATCGTCTCGAAGACCTCATCCACCGCACCCAAGCCAGTGCGCCCACCCATAACCAAACGTAGCCTGACCGCCGAGCCCAACCAGCACGCCATCCACGCCACGACGCTGTTCAACGCGCCGCGCGCGCTAGTGTTCAAGATCATGCACGACCCGGCCATGTGTCGCTGGAGACCTACCTGTATGAAGACCACGAGGGCGGCACCAAGCTGACCACCATCTCCGTCTATCAAACCCTCGCCGACCGCGACGCCATGCTGCAAAGCGGCATGGAAGACGGCGGCGATGAGACGATGGAGCGCGCTCAAAGCCGTGCTGGCAGGGCAATCGCATCTTAATTCCGGTAAATTCGAAAGAACCGAAATTACCCAGAAACACGGCGCTCGTTAGCATAGGGTGGCGCTTCGCGTCTCACCGGCCAATGGGGAGCGTGAGGGCCACCGACCTGAGGCCGGGTTCGAAATGACAGGTAAAAGGGGTTGGTCGGTCAATGCGCGCAAATTAGATGCAATTGCCCTGGCCCTGCTGTCCAAGCTGACCGCCGTCTAACTATGCTAAGATATCCTTGTCCAAGCTGGCTGCGCGATCGCGTCTGGGGCTACGGCTCCAGCCGAGGAAAGTCCGCGCTCCCCAGAG
>JBBRZY010000676.1:0-3249 GCA_038252885.1 Anaerolineales bacterium
ATCATGCCGACCTATCAGTATCAAGGACGCACGACCAAGATGTTTGAGCGCTTGCCAGGCTATAAGAACCTGGCGGCCTGGCAGGTGGCCAGCGACTTGGCTCACAAAATCAACACGCTCACTGAGCACTTCGGCCCACCCCACTGGCGCTTGTCCAACCAGATGCGGGGGGCGTCCATTAGCGTGGGCGGGAATATTGCCGAGGGCTATGCCTCCGGCACACTGCCTAATTACCTCCGCTACTGCCATGTGGCGCGCGGCTCGCTGGCCGAACTCGGCAGCTATTTGCAAGACTGCGAGCGCGCCGGCCTGATCGCCGCCGACCAACTTCCCGGCTATGTACAGCTCTATAGCCTGACAACCCTGTTTCTCGACCGGCTGGTGCAGGGTCTAGTGCAAAAATCTCAGTCCAAGTCCGACAATGAGCAGTTCTGGCTCAAGGAACCGCCTGCCGCGTACCAAATAGACGCAGAACAAGCTGACTCACCTGAACACCCAACGCCGGCCACACCCGACACCTAGACCAATCCCGCCCCTTAGACCCTTTATTCCCCTTATTCCCTTAAGACGCCGAGGCCCCTAATGCTAAACACCCTCCGCCGCTCATTCCTCCCCGCCGCCTGGCTCGGCTGGCAAGTCGAATCCAACTGGACGGACCCGTTCTTGTTCATCGGCTTTTCGATTATCAAACCGATTGCGAGCGTTTTGATTCTCGTGTTCATGTATAAGGCGGTGTCACAGGCCGGCACGAACGACCCGATTTACGCTTACATCTACTTGGGCAACACGTTCTACATCTATGTCGGGGCGGTGATGGCCGGGGCTTCGTACAGCATCTTGGACGACCGCGAGCGCTACCGGACTCTCAAATACATTTACATCGCGCCGATCAGCGTCCCGCTCTACCTGTTCGGGCGGGCGGTGGCGCGCTTCATTACCGGCAGCCTGGCCGTCGTCATCACCCTCGGGGCCGGCGTGCTCTTCTTCGGCGTCCCGGTCGATCTGGCCCGCGCCGACTGGCCGCTGTTCTTCGCCGCCCTCACGCTGGGCCTCATCTGCCTGGCCTTCATGGGCATCCTCATCGGCGGCTGGACCATGACCATTCGCAACGAGCCCTGGTTCATCGGCGACGGCGTGGCGGCGGCGCTCTACCTGTTCAGCGGCGCGATCTTCCCGCTCACCGTCCTGCCCACCTGGCTCCAGCCCCTCGGCTTCGCCCTGCCGCTCACCTACTGGCTCGAACTGCTGCGGCGCGCGCTGCTCGGCTCAGGGGCCGCCGCCTTCCCCACCCTGGCTGGTTTCTCCAACGGCCAACTCTTCGCCATCCTGGGCGGCCTCACCCTCGCCTTCGCCGCCCTCAGCACCGTCGCCTTCCGCTACTTCGAGCGCCGCGCCCGCGAGCTCGGCCTGATCGACGCCGTCAGCAACTTCTAGCCCTGATCTGGTTCGGTGAACCGCCCAGCCGAGTCCTTGTCGGCTCTCTTGAGTCCCCCGAGTCCCTTTTCATTCCCATCTCCCTTGTACAGCCTTAGTTGTTAGATTGCCTCTGTTGCGTTTGTCCTCTGCCTTTACGGCAGCGCCGCCAGCAGCCCCACCGTCGCGGCCCCGCGACCTCGGCCTGATTGACACGTTCAGCCACTACAAGCGAATGTTACGGCAGTGACGCCAGCAGCCCCACCGTCGCGGCCACCACCTGCGCCTGCTGCGCCTCAGGCGTGATCGTCGCCGCGTTGTCGCCCGCCTGCGGCCCATAGCGCCCAAACCCGGCGTGGTTGCCGCCCTCAATCGCCACATACACCGTGTCGGCCGGCAGCAGCGCCCGCGACGGCGCAATCTCCTCCGGCCCCGCCAACCCGTCGCGCGTCCCGTACACCGACACCACCGCCAGCGCCTGCCTCGACAGGTCGTCGCTGCTCGGTGGATAAGCCGCCCACAGCACCAGCCCCGCCACCGCGTCCGGGTGGTTGTAGGCGAAGTCCGCCGCGAACGCCCCGCCCAGCGAGTGCCCGCCCACCGCCCAGCGCGTAATCCCCGGATAGGCCGCGATCACGCCCTCAGCCGCGTTCCCTCCAAACACCGCCAGCCGCAGCGGCATCGGCACGATCACCACCAAATAACCCTCCGCCGCAATCGCGTGTGCCGCCGCCGCGTAAGCCCCGGCCGCCACGCGCCCACCCGGGTAAAAGATCAGCCCCGTCGTCGGCTCAACCCCCACCGGCCCCGCCGTAGTCGGCGCGAAGACCTGCCAGCCGCCCAGCCCCACCACCTCCACCGTCACCGCCGCGTCACACAGCAGCGCGGCCACCGCCGCCGGCTCCGGCCCTGGCCCCGTCAGCGCCCACGCCGTAAAGCCCAACCCCGCGATGACCACCACCGCCGCCGCAATCAGCAGCAGGCGCGTCCAAAGTCCACGTCTTTTTGCCATTCAGTTTTTTCCTATTCGCTCATCGCCGCCGCCATCTCGCGGAACAAGCGCGCCAGCGCGTCAAGCTGATAGTGCGCATTGAGGCCCGAAGGATTGGGCAGCACCCACACCACCGCCTCGCCCAACGGCTCCGCCTGCCGCCCGAGCACCGCCTTGGGTTGGCCGAACGCGCCCCGGTAGGCCGTCACCCCCAGCACCGCCAGGCAGCGCGGCCGTTGGCGCTTCACCCTGGCCCGCAGCCGCGCCCCGCCCGCCACCAACTCCTCCGGCCGCAGTTGGTCGGCCGTCGCCGTCGCCCGCGCCACAATGTTCGTAATGCCATACCCCAGCGGCAGTAATTCGCGCTCGTCATACGGCGAGAACAGCCGCGGCGTAATCCCGGCCGCGTGCAGCGTCGGCCAAAAGCGATTGCCCGGCCGCCCAAAGTGGTGGCCAATGGCCGCCGTGTACAGCCCCGGATTGATGCCGCAGAACAGTACCCGCAGCCCCGGCGCCATAATATCCGGCACCGTCAACGCCGCGGCGGCGGCCAACTCGGCCGGCGTGGGCCGGCGCGTGGGTGGAATGCGGTCAGCGGCCATGCTGGTCTCTCAAACACAAACGCCTGAAACGCGAAAAGGAGGTCACGTTCCAGGCGTATCGCCTATCACTGTTGCCGTTACTGAAACTCGAACGTATACGGTCCGTTGCCAACCGGGCCGGACATGGCTAACCCCCTGCCCCCCCCCAAACCAAACGTGAAAATTAGTGTGCCGCGCCCCCTCACACCCCGGCCCACAGACCAATGGCCCAACACAATCACAAACACCAATACATACCCAGCC
>JBBRZY010000677.1:0-3245 GCA_038252885.1 Anaerolineales bacterium
ATCCTCTACCCCTAACCCCTAGCAGCCCGGATGCCCCGGCCGCACCTGCCACCACTCGTTGCACGAGCGCGGGTCCATAAACGCGCCCGAGTCCACAATTGCCACGCGGATTTCGCCGCTGCGCGCCGTGCCGAACACCTGCCCGGCCGGCAGGTTGGGCAGGTTGTAGTCCACCCCGTGGTCTTGGGCCGAGTAGAAGACATAGCGCGCGCCGGTGTTGAGGCTGGTATACAGCGCCAGCAGGTTCGGGTCGGTGCAAATGTTGTCAATGTGCATCAGGTAGCCGTTGGGGGCCACCGAGTCTTCGCGCGTGTATTTGAACGCCACGCTGTCGGCGTCGGCGAAGAGCACAATCACTTCCATGCCGCCGCCGAGGTCGTAGCCAGAAGCCGGCACACGCAGCGCCTCACCGGGGGTGGTGGCCAGCCCCAGCACGGTCACCGGCCAATCGCCAATCGGGCCGCCGGCCGTGCCGGGCGTGGGCGACGGCGCCCATTGCCAGTTGTTGGCGCGATAGACATTGCTGAAGGTCGGCAGCCGGTTGGGGTTGAACAGGGTGGCGAACTGCGGCGGCTGGTTGGGGTCGTCCGAGCCATGGTCGATCAGCGTCTTGGGCGCGGTGGTGCTGCTGTAACCGCGCAGCCCCAGGTTCTTGTCGGCGTGGCCGCTGGCCGGGCGCACCGGGTTGTCGCGGTCCCACTGGGCCGCGCCGCCCGCCGCATAGTTGTTGCCTGAGCTGATTGGGCAGGTGGGCGGCGGCGGGGCCGCGGCCGGCTTGCGGACCATTGGCAGAAACGCGCGGCGGGTCAGCGCCGGCTCGGCGGCGGCGCGCGGCGTGCTGCTCGTCGTCCCCAGCGTGAGCGCCAGCAGCAGGCTGACGAATATCGTGAACGATTTTTTCATCGGATAACGGACCTCACACATACCAATAAGTTGGCGTCAGCCCCCAGCGCTCTGCCGACTGGCAACTGCCGCCTCTGACCTCCGACTTCTGACCTCCACCCTCCCTTTCTAAGGGCAGCCAACCGTCTTCCACCAATCGCCGCACGAGCGCGGGTCCATATACGCGCCCGTGTCCACAATCGCCACGCGGATCTCGGTGTCGCGCGCCGTGCCGAACACCGCCAGGGCCGGCAGGTTAGGCAAGTTGTAGTCCACGTTGCCGTCCGCCGCGCCGTGGTAGACGTAGCGCGCGCCAGTGTCCAGGCTGTTGTAGAGCGCCAGCAGGTTTGGGTCGGTGCAGATGTGGTCCACATGCACGGTGTAGCCGGTCGCGCCCGAGTCTTCGCGCGTGTACTTGAGCGCAATGCTGTCGGCGTCGGCGTAGATTACGATGACTGCCATGCCGCCGCCGAGGTCGTAGCCGGAGCTGGGCACCTGCAGCGCCTCGCCGGGGGTGGTCGCCAGCCCCAGCACCGTCACTGGCCAATCAATGATCGGCCCGCCGGGTATGCCCGGCGCGGGCGACGGCGCCCACTGCCAGTTGTTGGCCCGGTAGGCGGCGCTAAACGTGGGCAGGCGGTTGGGGTTGAACAGCGCGGCCAACTGGGGCGGCTGGTCGGGGGCCACCGGGCCAATGCTCACCAGCGCCAGGGTGGCCGTCGTGCCAGTGTAGCCGCGCAGGTCTAGCGCCTTGTCGGCGTGCGCGCCGGCCGGGCGCGGCGGGATGTCCTGATCATATTGCAGCGCACCGCCGGCCGCGTAGCTGTTGGCCGAGCTGGTTGGGCACAGCCCTGGCTTGTTGATCAGCGGCAAATACAGAAAATAGTTGTCGCCGGCCTCGGCCTGGGGCGCGCGCCCGCCCGCCGCCAGCAGCGTCAATAACAGCACACTCAAGAACGCCTGAATTGGCTTCTGCATCGGTCTATCCACCTCTCACCTGTTTACCAACGGTCGGAGCCTTAACCATAGCCGCTGCCGCCCGGCTGCGGCATGGGACATGGGTCAGGGGAGACGCTGGCCCATTCTAACCTAAAACAAACCAGCCCGGTGGACGCGCACGGCCACCGGGCCGGTTGCAAGGCGCTGGCCGCTGCTTGGTGACCAGCGGGACGAACAGCCGATAAAGCGCCTGGCCGCCGGGGCTGAGCGCCGCCAACGGGGTCGGCATCAACGGGCGGAGCAAATGGGCGCGGGGGTTAGGGCTTGAGCGCGGCCGGCATTTGCGCCCGGCCATAAGGGCACAACCGCAGCAGCACACACCGGCCGCAAGCCGGCTGGCGGGCGTGGCACACTTCGCGCCCGTGCCGGATGATATTCAGGTGCGCGGCGTAGAACGTCTCTGGGGGCAGCAGCGCCTCAAAGAAGGCGTGGCTGTCCTCGGCCGAGAGCTTCTCGGGCCGCAGCCCCAGCCGCCCGGTCACGCGGTGCACATGTGTGTCCACCGGAAAGCCCGGCAGCCCCAGCGAGAACAGCAGCACAATAGCGGCGGTCTTGGGGCCGACACCCTTGAACTGGGTCAGCCAGGCGCGGGCCTCGGCCACCGGCCAGGCGCGCAGAAACTCCAAATCCAGCGCGCCGCGTTCGGCGGTGATGGCCCGCAGCACGGCCTGAATGCGCGGCCCCTTCTGGTTGGCTAGCCCGGCCACGCGAATGGCCTCGATCACCGCGCCGGTCGGGGCGTCGCGCACCGCTTCCCAGGTCGGGAAGCGCGCTCGCAGCGCGTCGAAGGCCCGGTCGCGGTTCACGTCGGTGGTGCTCTGCGACAGGATAGTGCTGATCAGCTCGTCCATCGCCGGCAGGGGGTTGCGCCAGGTCGGGTCGCCATAGGCCGCCAGCAAGGCGGCGTGAATCCTAAGGAAGCGGCGAGCGACGCTGCGGCGTTCGGCGGGCGTGAGCGAGTCGGCGGCGGTGGGCATGTGGCAACGGATTATGTAACGGATGAAGCGGATATGCAATGTAGTAGCGCAGGCCAACGGAAACGGGCGACCTGGTTTCAGTGCGGGCGCTCGACCTGAGCATTGGCTGGTTGTGAAGTGGCGATTGACAGACCAGTTTCTTATGATAACATGGCTATCTAGATAGCCATGTAGCCGAGGTGGATCAAAATGACCAAATATACAATTGCCGAAGCGCGGCACAACTTGGCCGCCATCGTTCACGAACTGGATGACAAGGACAGCATCGAGCTAACCCGCCGGGGTGAGCCGGTCGCGGTCCTGCTTTCCATGGACGCCTATCGCCGGCTGACCCACCCGCCCAAAGACTTCTGGGAGGCTATTCAAGAGTTTCGCCGGACTCATAAC
>JBBRZY010000678.1:0-3233 GCA_038252885.1 Anaerolineales bacterium
CCCCCGCCCCACAACCTACCGTTGGCTCCAAGCGCCTGAGTCCCTGGTATCCACTGCCCAACTACCTACCAAAGTCCACGTCGGCGGGCATGCCGGGCTTGAGGCGGCCGTCGGCGTTGGCGACGGAGAGCTCGATGGCAAAGACGGTGCTCTTGCGGCCGGTGGCGGTCTGCACGTTGCGGGGGGTGAACTCGGCCTGGTCGGCGATGTGCGTGACGGTGGCCTGGAAGGTCTGACCGGGGAATGAGTCGACCGAGACGGTGGCGGTCTGGCCGAGGCTGATCGCGCCATACTGATCCTCCGGCACGAAGACGGTAATGGTGGGCGCGTTGAGTTGGCCGATGACGAGCAGGGGCGCGCCGGGGCTGGCGAACTCGCCGGGCTCGATGGTGCGGGCCAGCACGGTGCCGGCGGCGGGCGCGGCCAGGGTGAGCTTGGCTAACTGAGCGTCGAGCACGGCCAGGGCCGATTGCGCGGCGGTCACCTGTGCGCCGGCGGCGGTGGCCTGCCACTGGGCGGCGGCGGCTTGGGCCTGGGCGGCGGTGAGCTGCTCGGCGCGCGCCCCGGCGGCCAACAGGTCGTATTGGGCTTCGGCGTTGGCGAGGCCGGCCACGGCCTGATCGCGCGCGGCGGCCAGGGTGCGGCCGTCGGGCGTGTCGAGCGCGGCGTCGGGCAGGGCTTCGTAGGCGGCGTCGGCGGCGTCGGCGGCCAGATGGGCGCGGTCCACCACAGTTTGGGCGACGGCGAGCTGCTCGTTGCTCGGGCCGGCGGTCAGCAGCGCCAGGTTGGCCGCGGCGGCGGCGTGGGCCGACTGGGCGGCGTTCTGGGCGAATTGCAGCGCCTGAAGGGCGGCGGCGGCCTGGGCGCGCTGGGCGGAGAGGACGCTGTCGTCGAAGCGCACCAGCACGTCGCCGGCCTGGACGGCCTGGCCTTGAGTCACATTCACTTCAGTCACGCGCCCGGCGATTTCGGCGCTGACGTTGAGGGAGACGGCTTCGATGGTGCCGGAGGCGGTGAGCGCCCCGCTGCCGGCGGCGGCCGGGCGGTTGAAGCCAAACCACCAGACCAGGCCACCGAGGATGATGACGGCCAGGAGGACGGGCACGATGCGTCGAGGATTAGGATGCATGGCAAAATTCTCCGAAACTAATCAAGCCGCTTGCGGAAGCGGAGCGCGGCCCCGCCCATGATGACGACGGCAAAAATGCTGAGGGCGATGATCTCGGGATAGAGCGCCTCGGGCCCGACGCCCTTGACCACGATGCCGCGCACAACGATCAAAAAGTAGCGCAGCGGAATGGCGTAGCTGAGGGTTTGCAGGATGGGCGGCATGGCCGCCAGCGGGAAGAAGAAACCCGAGAGAAAGATCGAAGGCAGCATGGTGAACATGGCCGTGAGGACGGCCTCTTGCTGGGTGTTGGAGATGGTGGAGATGAACAGCCCCAGCCCGAGGGTCGTGACCAGGAATAGGCCCGCCAAGGCGAGCAGCAGCGGCAGGCTGCCGTTGATGGGCACGCCGAAGATTAGGACCCCAGCCACCAGGATTTCGACCATGTCCACGAAGCCAATGATGACGTAGGGTGATAACTTGCCGACCATTAACTCCCAACTGCGGATGGGGGTGACGATAAGCTGCTCGATGGTGCCGCGCTCGCGCTCGCGCACGATGGCGGTGGCGGTGAGCACGGTGGTCATGAATTGCAGGATTAGGCCGATCATGGCCGGGATCATGTAGTAGGCACTGACCAGATCGGGGTTGTACCAAATTTGGCTGCGAACCTGCACCGGCGGCTGAATGGCGCCCGCCTGACCGCGCGCCGCCAGCCGCTCGACGGTGAGGGCGGTGGCTTGGGCCTGGCCGATGAGGGTGGCGGAGGCCAGGGCGGTGCCGGCCAGCGTGGGGTCGGAGCCGTCGATGATGAAGGCGACCGAGGCGGTCTGCCCGCCGGCCAGCTTCTCGGCATAGTCGGGCGGGATGATGAGGCCGGCGCGGGCGTTGCCGCGGTCGATCAGGCCGCGCAGCTCGTCTTCGGAGGCCACGGCGAAATCCACGCGGAAGTAGTCGGCGGCGCGGTAGGCGTCGAGCAAGGCGCGCGAGGCGGCCGACCGGTCTTGATCGTAGACGACCAACGGGACGTTGCGCACGTCGTTGGTGGCGGCGAAACCCAGCAGCAGGAGCTGGACGACCGGCATGAGGAAGGTGAGGATGAGCGTGCGCGGGTCGCGGATGATTTGGATGAACTCTTTGCGAATGAGTGAGAACAGCCGGGGATTGAGCATCAGGCTGGGTCCTTCGATTTCAAAACGCCATGCAAGAAGACATCTAACGTGCCTTCCAACCAGTTGATATCATCGGCCGCTAGGAGCGCGGAGTTGCGGAGCAGAAATTCGGTGAAGTAGAAGCCCATGAGCAAGGCAATGAACGAGCGCACAAGGACGGGCAGCGGCACGGGCCGCAGCTCGGCGTGGCCGGCGGTGACCTTCTGGATGAAGGGCTCGATGGCGGGCATGACGCGGGTGACGAGGGCCTGGATGTGACGGCCGCGAAACTCGACCAGTTCGATGTAGACCAGCGGGAGAATTTGGTCGCGCCGGGTGGCGATGGCCTGGTCGACCAGCGCGGCCATTTGGCGCAGGAAGGTTTCGAGGTCGTCACCCTGGGCGGCGGCCAGGGCCGGCAGGATGGCGTGGTAGGGATGGTATTGGTCGAGCACTTCGGCAAAGAGGTCTTCTTTGCTGGGGAAGTGGTTGTAGATGCCGCCGACGGCCATGCCGGCCGCTTGGGCGATTTGGCGCATGGAGGTGCCGTGATAGCCGTTTTGCAGGAACAGGGTGTAGGCGGAATCGACCACGCGGCGGCGGGTGTCTTCGCCACGGGCGGTGGTGGTTTTCTCGGCAGAATCAGGCGAGGTGGTCATGATTGGGCGATATGAACGAACGTTCATTCATATTACGCGAAAGAAGGGCGAGGAGTCAAGTGGGGCGTGAAGATTGGGTAGCTCGGTGGATGTTAGGCTAAGGGAATTGGGAAGGCTGGGGCAGACAGTTTGGTAGGCGGCTTGCGGTCGAAGGCAGCACGGAAGGCGCAAGGAGGCAGGGAGGCGGTGACAATTCAACAGCGCAGGGCGGCCGCACCGCATGGTCGAGTGGTGAGAGTGTCTATCTGACCAGTTTCGAAAAACGAGGAGGGGCGGGGCCACCAACGTTTGCCCCCCCAACCAACGTTTTAGTCG
>JBBRZY010000679.1:0-3220 GCA_038252885.1 Anaerolineales bacterium
ACGGTGGTGACGCCGCCGGCCATCAGCCAATCGGCCAGGGCCTGCAGGTCGGGCGTGAACGTGCCAAAGGCGCGCACGGCTGGGGTCTGGGCCGCGGCCGGCACCGCCGCCCAAATCTCATGCTTGCCAATGTCCAGGCCGGCGGCGTGGGCGTGGATTACCTCCAACGGATCGGGTGCAGCGGAAGCAGAGGGCATACCAGTCTCCTTTGGGCGCCCGACCCGGTCGCGACGCAAACGGGTAGGTTGCTCAGCGGGGTCGGACTAGCCGCCACCATGGGGGGACTCACGCGCGACCGGAACCAGCTTCGAAATCGGGCTGATAAGGCACCAATCACGGCACGGTCTTAGCGTGTCGGGCGCTGGCTGGGATTGTAGCACTTTGCCAGGTTGTTTCTACCTTGGGGGGCTGGGGCACCGCCCCATGCCGTCTTCGAAATGACAAAGAAAACGATGGTGGACAGCGCCGGTTCAAAACGAGTGGGGTGATTGGTCAACCCCTATGACCTGTCATTCCGAAGCCCCGCTCGCAGCTTGGTGGCAACAGAACGGGTTTGGCGGGGTGAGGAATCTCACCGCCGGCCCATTAGACGCTAACTCACGGTGGCGCTGATTTGAGCGAAGACGTAGCGGGTGGTTACAGCAGCCCCAGTTCCCTCGCGCGGTTGGCCGCGTGCAGCCGGCCCGTCACCCCCAGCTTGCCGAGGATGTTGGTGACGTGGTTCTTGACCGTGCCCTCGGCCAGGAACAACTGCGCGGCGATTTCTTTGTTGCTGGCCCCGCTCGCCACCAGCTTGAGGATTTCGACCTCGCGCTCGCTCAGCGGCTCGGGCAAATCGGCGGCGGCGGAGTGCGAGCGGGCCGGCGACTGCTCGGCCAGGCGGTTGAACTCGGCCACCACCTTCGCGGCCACGGACGGCTGCAAGAAGCTCTCGCCCCGCGCCGCCGCGCGAATGGCCTCCACCAGCCGGGCCGAGGGCGCGTCCTTGAGCAGGTAGCCCGCCGCGCCGGCCCGTAAGCCCTCGAACACATACTCATCGTCGTCGAAGGTGGTCAGCAGGATCACGCGGCAGTCGGGCTGGGTGGCGCGCAGGCGGCGGGTGGCCGCCACGCCGTCGAGCACCGGCATCTGCACATCCATCAGCACCACTTGCGGTCGCAGTTCGGCCGCCAGCCTCAGGGCCTCGTCGCCGTTGGCCGCCTCGCCCACCACCTGCAACTCGGCGTGGGTCGAGAGCAGCGTGTGCAGCCCCTCGCGGAACAGCGCCTGGTCGTCGGCCAGCAGCACGGTGATGCGCGTTTCGGTTGTCATCAGCCCGGCGCCTCCACTTCGAGTTGGAAGCCCTCGCCCGGCGCGGTGGTCAGCCGCACCTGCCCGCCGATCAGTTGCAGCCGCTCGCGCACACCCAGCAGCCCAAAGCCGGCCGCGCCCTCGGCTGCCCCGGCCGCCGCGCCCACGCCGTTGTCGCGCACACTCAGCCGCACCGGCTCGCCGCCCGCGCCGCTGCCGTAGTCCACCTGCACATCCACGCGTGAGGCGCGGGCGTGCTTGCGGATGTTGGTCAGCGCCTCCTGCGCGGCGCGGTACAGGGCGCTCTCGGTCTGCGGCTTGAGCGCCCGCGCCTGGCCGGTGACCTCAATGTGTGTGACCAGGCCGGCGGCGCGGCAGGTCTCGGCCAATTCTTCCAATGCTTGGGGCAGCGGTTGCCCAGCGGTGGGGTCGGCCCGCAGCGCGGCCACCGAGCGGCGCACATCGCCCAGCCCCTCCTGCGTCAGCGTCTGCGCCTTGCGCATCGCCTCCAGCGCGCGCGGCTGGTCGGTGTCGAGCACGGCCTGGGCCGCCGCCAACTGCACGTTGATGACGGTCAGATAGTGGCCGAGCGTGTCGTGGATTTCGCGCGCCAGCCGGTTGCGCTCCTGAATGGTGGCTAGTTCTTCCACCTGCCCGGCGTAAGCGCGCAGCTTTTGGTTGGCGGCGGCCAGCTCGGCCGCCAGGCGCTCGACCTCTTTGCGCGTCTCGCGTTCGCGCAGGGCCACCTGGGTAAAGACCGCTACAAAGATCACCCCGGCCGCGATGACAAAGCTGCCGCCGATGGCAGTGCGCCAGCCGTCGAGCGCATAGCCCACCACGCCGAAGTCGACCACCAGCAGCACGCACACCCCGGCCGCCCAGCGCCGGGGCAGCATCTCGAGCGCGTTAGCTACCAGCGGCAGCAGCAGCAGGCTGATGAAACCGTCGAGTTCGCTGTAGTAAAGGATGGCGGTGGTCAGCGCGATTTGGGCGGCCAGGTAGGTCAGCCCCTGCCAGAGGGGTGAGCCGGTGCTGACGCGGCTGAGGCCGAGCGCGCCCACGAGCAGGTAGCCCAGCCCCAGCGTCAGCAGCAGCGGGCCACGCGGCCCGAGCAGTGGCCCGCCACCGGAGGCCAGCGTGGAGGCAAACGCCGCCACCGCCGTCGCCCCGAAGGCGAAGTTGCTGGCCATGTGCGTTGGGGAGGCTTTCAGATATTTTTGCATCGTGGCGTGATATTGTAGCTGCGAAAAATAAAAGCAGCGCGCCTACTGATCGGCCAACACTTCCGCGACGGTGCGGCGCGCGAGGGCGATGCCAACCGGATTGGAATGGAGGTAGTAGGGGAGGTAGATGATGGCCTGCATGAGAGCATGACCTCGCCCGCGCGCCCAGGTGGCGTCATCCACGGGCAGCGCGGCCCGAAAAGCGGCGCGGCTGGGGCCGGAGAACAGCGCCCAGGCGCACATCAGGTCACAGGCTGGGTCGCCGATGCCCAGCCCGCCGAAGTCGATGACGGCATTCAGGCGGTCGCCCACGACCAGCAGATTGCCGGGCAGCAGGTCGCCGTGAAACCAAACCGGCGGGCCGTCCCACTCGGGGGCCCGCAGCGCCACTTCCCAGGCGGCCAACGCAGCGACTGGGTCGAGCAGGTTGGACAGCGAGGCGATGGCCGCCCGAACGCCGCCGTCGCGCTTGACCAATGGCGTGCCGCGCAAGCCGTGCTCGGCGGCCGGCGGTCCGCCGGTGGGGTCGATCTGTTGGAGGGCGACGATAAAGCCCGCCAGGTCGCGCGCCGCCCGGATCGGATCAGCCGGGTGGTCGCGGTCGGCGTGGGTGCCGGGGAGCCAGCGGTAGACGGACCAGGCGTATGGGTAGCCCTCGCCGGGGACACCGTGCGCCAACGGCACGGGCAGCGCCAGCGCCAAGTGGG
>JBBRZY010000680.1:0-3216 GCA_038252885.1 Anaerolineales bacterium
CGTCGGCGCACTCGAAGACCTCGGCCGCCCATCCCCCGTCGTCGTCTCGACCACCTTGGCGATTGTCAATGTCAACACCGGCGGGGAGCTGCGACTGCCCCTGTCATTGCCCGACATTCGCTATTTCGAGCCCTTCCTGACCTGGGACAACTGGGCTTTGACCGTGTACTCACCGCGCCTAAATCAGGTGGTCTATTTGCGCGCACATGCATCCGACAGCAACACGGACTATGCCCTTTTGGACCGCAACACGAATCAGGTCGTGGCCGTTTTGAACACCTACCACTATTGGCTGAACCCGCGTTGGTCACCGGATGGGCGCGTGGCGGTGGTATCCGGCAATATGGTAGACGAGAACGCCAGCCGCTTTTCTAAATACGAGCTCTACCTCCTGGATGGGGTGGCCGGGGCGGTTACCCAGTTAACGCATTTCGATCAAGACTTCTCACAGGCTTTCATTGAGAGTTACCGCTGGTCGCCGGACGGCCGCTCGATTGCTTTCTGGCTTAGCACCGACATACCGCCAGATGGGATATTTAACCCTGGACCACAATACCTGGCCGTGGTGGACGTGGCGACTGGGCAAGTAACCAACTTCTGTGTGCCAGGCTCCTATATAACAGCGCTAAACAGGGCCTATGTGCCGCCGCCGATCTGGTCGCCGGATGGACAACAACTGGTGGTCGAAAACTACTATGCGGAGGGGCAGAGCCGGGTGATCGTGGTCGACCTGACGCGCGGCGCGGCGCGAGAACTGGCTGGCGTTCAGAACATGCGCCCGGTCGGCTGGCTGGCCGCCGCCCCGTAGCTCCGGTCGGCCTCTGGTATCATCAGCGCATGGCAATAGATTGGCTGCGCCGGATCGCGCCCCGTTTGGCCCGCAACGCCGCGCCCTCAGAGAACGATGGCCCGATTGACGTCCTGCGCAATATGGCCCAGCATGGCGTCCACTTCCCCATCGCCCAGGTGCGCGTGCGCATCGGGCTAGAGTGGGATCAGGGCCTGGTGGTCCTGCCGCCCTCGGCCCAGCGCACCCGCGCCTGGGTCTCGCCGCGCGTGCGCCTGGTCAACGCGCCGCTCGTCGGCGGCGGGGCCGACGCCCAGCGCCGCGATGCCCGCCACCGCCTGCTCAACCGGCTGGCCGGCGCCATTGAGCCGGCTGCGCTGGCCGCCATCCTGGCCGAGGGCGTGCAGGGCGAAGTCTGGAGCGTGGAGTGGGATCGCCAGCCCTTCCTGCTGCATCCTCGCCCAGTGGCCGCCAACGACCTGGAGCTGATCGATCGGGTATCACCGCGCCGCTTCTTCGTGCAGTAGCGGCGCGCACGGAGCACACCCTATATGGGCTTCTTACAACGACTCGCCAACCTGTTTACACCCCCCAGCCCGCCGCGGCGCTACCTGCCGCTGAAGGCCCAGTGCGCGCGCTGCGGCGAGATCGTCACCGGGAAAATTCACCTCGGCAACGACCTCAGCATCGAGTACAGCCCCAGCGGCGAGGCCACCTATGTCTGCCGCAAAGTGCTCATCGGCGAAGGCGCCCAGCGCTGCTTCCAACAAATCGATATTACCCTGACCTTCAACGCCAAGCGCCAGGTGATTGACGAGCACGTCACTGGCGGCAAGCTGCTGCTGGAGCCCGGCGACTACGCCAAGCCGCCCAAAGCACCCAAGTAGCGCATGAGCCCGCTCATCCGTCTGCCCCTCACGATTGAATATGCGCTGCTGGGCTTCCTGCACGCCGGCCCGCTGCACGGCTACGAAGTCCACCGCCGCCTGGCCGACCGCGCCGGGCTGGGCCGTGTCTGGCGCTTGAAGCAGAGCCACCTCTACGCCCTGCTGGCGCGGCTCGAGGCTGAGGGATTGATCGACAGCCGCCGCGAGCCGCAGGCCACCCGCCCCACGCGCCGCGTCTTCGCCCTGACTGACACTGGCCGCCAGGCGCTGGCCGACTGGGTGCAAAGCCCCGTCGCGCACGGCCGCGAAGTCCGGCTGGACTTCATGGCCAAGCTCTACTGCGCCCGTCCGTTCGGCCCGGCCGTGGTGGCGCAGCTCATCGCCCGCCAACGGGCCGCGCTGGCCGGCTGGCTGGCCGAAGTGCGCGGTCCCCTGTACACCGCCGCGCAGTCCGCCGAGTCCGCCCCCGACGAAGCCTTGTTTGCCCACCTGGTCGATGACTTCCGCGCCGGCCAGATCGAGGCCATGCTGGCCTGGCTCGCCAAGGTCGAACAAGCCCTGGCCGCCGCCTAGGCCAACCGTTCGCAGCGCCCCGCGCGGCGTTCCAGCGCTGGACTAATGAGCCGCTGGCCGCACCGCCCCCCCATTTCGCCAACCTCCTCCAGTCGCCTCCCCTATGCCTCGCCCCCGTCCCTTTTTATGGAAGGGGACGAGGTTAGGTCCCCCATTCGCTTACTCATTCAACGGCCAGCCTTGCGCGGTCCGTGGGGTCTGCGTTATGCTGTTCCGACATAACGCAATCCGCTTACCCGCCAGGAGTGTCCGCATGTTCCGCTTTCGTCCTTGGTTGGCCGCCGCGCTGGCCGCCACCCTCGCCCTCACCGCCTGCGCCTCGGCCGCTGGCCCGGTGCAAGTGCTGCGCCTGGCCACCACCACCAGCACCGCCGACACCGGCCTGCTCGACGCCCTCCTGCCGGCCTTCGAGGCCGCCTATAACGCCCGCGTGGATGTGGTCGCGGTCGGCACCGGGCAGGCGCTTGAGCTCGGCACCCACGGCGACGCCGACGTGCTGCTGGTGCACGCCCGTTCGCGCGAAGACCAGTTCGTGGCCGACGGCGACGGCCTCAACCGGCTGGAGGTCATGTACAACGACTTCATCCTCGTCGGCCCCCCAGACGACCCAGCCGGCATCCGCGGCCTGGCGACAGCCAAAGAAGCGTTGGCCGCCATCGCGGCGGCGGGTGCTACCTTCGTCTCGCGCGGCGACGACTCGGGCACCCACACCAAAGAGCAGAGCCTGTGGGCCTCGGCCGGCCTCACGCCCACCGCCGCCGACGCCTGGTATCAATCCATTGGGCAGGGCATGGGCGAGACGCTGACCTTCGCCAATGAGCGCCCCGGCTACACCCTCACCGACCGTGGCACCTGGTTGGCGCAGCAGGCCCACCTCGGCCACCTGGCCGTCATGGTCGGCGGCGCGTCCATTGCCGCCAACGCCGACCCGGCGCTGCTCAACCCCTACGGCGTCATCCCCGTCAACCC
>JBBRZY010000681.1:0-3201 GCA_038252885.1 Anaerolineales bacterium
CAATGCCCTGCCCCACCCGCGCAATCAGCGCCAGCCGCTCGGTCCGGTCTTGCTCCCGCGCAAAGCGGCGGGCGTTGTCGAGCGCGGCGGCGATCTGGTTAGCGGCCGACCGGAACAGCCGCAGTTCGGCGTCGGTCCACGCGTGCTGCTCGGTGTGTGACAGTACCAGGTTGCCGATGCGCCGGCCCGACGCCACCAGCGGGATCAGGGCCAGCGCCGGCCGCCCGCTGGCGATCTGGTCGTCGCGCAGGAAGGCCGGCACGCGCGGGTCGTGCGCCACATGGCTGATGGCGACCGTCTCGCCCGCGTCGAGCGTGGGGTTGAGGGCGTCGTCGCTGGTCGGAATGTACAGGTCGGCGTCCACAATGCCCAGCCCCGGCTGATAGAAGTACGGCACGTAGAAACACTTGGGCCGGCCGGTCGCGTCGAACTCGTAAAAGGCCACCGTGCAGCGATAGGGGCTGTGCTCGGCCAGCACCTCCAGCGCGGCGCGCATCAGGGCGCGGCGGTCGTGCGCCTGGCTCAGGCGCTGGCTCAATTCGTACAGCGTGCTCAACTGCGCCAGGTTGCCCTCCGTGCCGGCGAACAGGCGCGCATTCTCCAACGCAATCGCCAACTGATCGGCGATAATCTCAAAGCCGGTGGCGTCGTCGTCGGTGAACGGCTCGGCCGCCTCCACGTTCAGCACGCCCAGCAGCCGCCCGCCAATCACAATCGGCACGGCCAGCTCGGCCTGGATCGGGCGCGGCGGCGCCTGCCCTAGCATTGTTGGGGTGGTCGGCACCGGCAGATAGTCCGGGTCCGCGGCCACCTGGTTCACGCGCACCGTTTGCCGCAGCCGCCCCGCCCGGCCGACGATGCCGCGCGTGAGCGCCTGGCGATAAAGGCCCACCTGCTCCAACTCGCGGTAGATGCCGCCCACGGCCCGCAGCACCAGCCAGTCAGGCTGGTCCACGTCCACCAGCAAGATCGCCACATCCGGGTAGCGCAGGTCGCGCTCAATGGCCTCCACGGCGGTCGACAGCAGCGCGTCGGCGCTCAGGCTGGCGTTGATCAGCCGGCCAACAGCGTTGAGCGTGGCAATCCGGTCGGCCCGGCGGCGCTCCGACTCCAGCAGCCGCGCCTTGCCCAGAATCACGACCAACTGATCGGCCAGCGCCTCCAGCACCTGCACGTCGTCCGGCCCGAACACGCCGCGCCGTTCGTCTTCCACATCGAGCACGCCCAAAATTTGGTCGGCCGCCTTCAGCGGCACGCACAACTCGCTGCCGGGGTCCCAAGCCCCTGGCGCGCGAATGTAATGCGGATTGCGCCGGATGTCGTTGGCGAGTTGCGTTTCACCGCTGACGGCGCACACGCCCACCATGCCGCGCCCCAGCGGCACGCGGTCGCCCAGCGGTATACGGTCGGCCAGGTTGGTCGAGACGGCCGAACTGACCAGCACCGCCTGATGCGGCACGCGCAGCAGAATGCTGGCCATGCGATAGCCCATCACATCTTGCACGGCCTGCACCACCACGTCGAGCACTTGCTGGCTGTCGAGGTTGGCGGTGGCCCGCCGGCTGACCTCGAACAGAGCGCGCAGGTTGCGGGCGCGCCGTTCTGACAAGGCGCGCTGCCGCCAAACCAGCGCCACGGCCGCCAAAGCGACCAAGGCCGCCAGCCCGACCAGCAGATCAACGACCAGGGGAGACATAGAGCGAATTGTACTGGCGGCCGTGACCGGTCACAAGCGCGGCGAGCCTGGGACCCCAAGGATGCTGCGCTAGGAATGCTGCGCTAGGGACTCAGGGGATGCTGCGCGAGGGGACTCAAGGGAAATCGACTGGAATACTCACCGTGTTTCTAACCAATCTGCTACTTCGCTGTAGAACATTTTCTTGGCATACTGTCCTTATGTGCCCGCCGACCATTCCCCCCAGCCTGCCGCACCCGATGACAGCGATGACGGCGATGACAGCGATGACGTTCTCGCAGGCATCAGTGGCGCGGATGACGTTCATGACGTTTACGATGGTATCAGTGGCGTTGATGACGATCATGACGTTTACGATGGTATCAATGGCGTGGATGACGTTCGTGACGGCGGTGACGGCGATCTCAACATCCGTGGCGCTAGTGACAACAGTGACGGCGATGACGGCGATTGCGACCTCACACTTGTCACATGGGCACCCCTCTCCTGCGGGAGAGGGGCCGGGGGTGAGGTCCGTCCAACCGCCGCTTGCCTCCCGCCCATTAGCCGTGTAGTCTTAATCACCCAGCCTCACCGCGCCGGCACACCAGGAGCAGATCCCATGGCATCCGATGTCAAAACCAAAGTCACCGCGGCCAGCGTCACACAGTTCATCGACAACCTCCCCGACGAAGGCAAGCGCGCCGATGCGCAGGTGCTGCTCGACCTAATGCAAAAGGCCACCAAGGCCGAGCCCAAGATGTGGGGCGACAGCATCGTCGGCTTCGGCACCTATCACTACGTTGGCAAAAGCGGGCGGGAGGGCGATTGGTTCGTGGCGGGCTTTTCGCCGCGCAAGCAAAATCTCACGCTCTACATGCTGGGCGGCTGGGCCGAGCAGACCGAACTCTTGGCGAAATTGGGCCAGCACTCCCTCGGCATGGGCTGCCTCTACATCAAGCGGCTCGACGCCGTGAATGGGCCGGTCCTCAAGCGCCTGATTGCCGCCGCCCTCAAGCACGCCAAGCAGCTTGCGAAAGACGAAGCCAAGAAACAGGCCCACGGCTTAAAGCGGCTGGACCTTTGATAGACGCGCCGCCTCACGGCCCAACGGCCGGTGACGCGCCGGCCACCGCGCGCGGCTGGGCCAGCTCCATCAGCACTTCCTCCGCCGCGCCCACCGGCACCGCCGTCGCCGGTTGCTCCAGCCGCGCCGCAATCGACAGCGCCAGCCGCAAAGCCAGCGCATTCCGGTTGATCAATTGCGCGCGGCGCAGCAAAAAGTCCTTTGCCAGTGTCCGGTCGGCGGCCGTCAGCCGCTCCACCGGCCACGCCGCCGTGTAAGTCGTCACCGCCGCCGGGATCGCCAGCGGCGCGCTGCCCGCCACCACGCTCGCCAGTGTCAGCGCCGCGCGGTCGCGCACCACCAGCGTGCCGGCCGCCAGGTCGCCCAGCCGGCGCGCGCGGCCATCGAGGAACATCACCACCACGCCCAGCCCGTAGTAGCCTGGCAGAAAGTCCACCAG
>JBBRZY010000682.1:0-3198 GCA_038252885.1 Anaerolineales bacterium
CGAGTTGGTGCAGAAGTTAGCCGCCTACCAGGCGCTCGCGGCCGAGGCGGCCTGGCACGGCCGCCGCGCCGATGCCCTGGCCGCGCTGGCCGCCAACCCCCTCGTGCCCGACGCCGCCACAGCCGAAGCCGTGTACGACGACCAATCGGCCGCGCACAAAGCCAACATGCCCGAACGTCTGCTGACTTAGCCCGTTCTGCACGTTGCGATTACGCCGTCAGGCCGTTGGCGGCCAGCACCTTGCCGTACCACCGCCCGCTGTCTTTGATCGTGCGCACCAGGCTGTCATAGTCCACATAGATCAGCCCGAACCGCATGCCATAGCCCAGCGCCCACTCAAAGTTGTCGAGCAGCGACCACACGAAGTAGCCCTTCACCGGCACGCCGTCGGCCATGGCGCGGTGCATTTGCGCCAGGTGGTCGCTCAAGTAGCGCGTCCGGCGCTCGTCGCGCACCCGGCCGTCGGCGTCCAGCCCGTCCGGCACCGGCACGCCGCTCTCGGCCACCACAATCTCGGCCGTCGGCGCGTAGTCGCGCCAGATGCGCGTCAACAATTCGTGCAGCCCCGTGGGGTAGATTTCCCACATCTGCGAATACTCATTGCCCACCGGCTGCACCGGGCTGGCCTCCACAAAGGCCACGTCTGGGTCGTAGCGCACCACCACCCGCGAGTAGTAGTTGACACCCAGCCAGTCCACCTGGTTCATGATCGCCAGGTCGCCGTCTCGCAGCGTGTCGGCCAACATGAACTCAAACAGCCCTTGCAGCTCGGTCGGATAAGTGCCGCGCAGCAGCGGGTCGAGCGACAGCCGATTGGCCAGCATGTCAAAGCGGTCGGCGGCCTGCCCATCAGCCTCGCTGTCCGTGGCCGGGTACACCGGCGCCAGGTTGAGCGTAATGCCGATGGTGGCCGGCAGCTTGACCGCCGCGCGCAGCGCCTGGTAGGCCAGCCCGTGCGACAGCAGCAGGTGATGCCCGGCCTGGAACGTGGCGGTGGGGTCTTGCATGCCCGGCGCGTGCTCGCCCGAGAAGTGCCCCAGGAAGGCGGTCACCAGCGGCTCGTTATGCGTGATCCAATGGCTCACCCGGTCACCCAGCCGCTCGCCCATCGCGCGGGCGTAGTCGGCGAAGCGGTAGGCCGTGTCGCGCACAGTCCAGCCGCCCGCATCTTGCAGCCCCTGCGGCAGGTCATAGTGAAATAGCGTCAGGTACGGCTCGATGCCCGCCGCTAGCAGGCCATCCACCAGCCTCTCGTAGAAGTCGAGACCGAGCGGATTGACCCGGCCGCTGCCGGTTGGCACGACCCGCGTCCACGCCGTCGAGAAGCGATAGGCCTTCAGGCCCAGCTCAGTCATCAGGCGCACGTCTTCGGGCCAGCGGTGGTAGTGGTCCACCGCCACATCGCCGGTCGCGCCGCCGCGCGTACGGCCCGGCTGGTGCGCGAACGTGTCCCAGATGGAAGGACCCTTGCCGTCTTCCGTGGCGGCCCCTTCGATCTGATAGGCCGAAGTGGCAACTCCCCAGACAAAACCAGCGGGAAAGCCCCGCCAAACTGGCTCGCTCATGGTGGCTCCTTGAGTAAATGCAGCAGGCCGAGTGAGTCTACCACGGGCAGAAAGTGCAAAGAAAAAGAACGAGAAAGAGGGTAGACCCAGCCGCCCCGTCCAGCCTACGCCGCGCAGCGCAGCGCGCAGCGACCACCGCCCCCATGCCGTCTCCACTTACCTTCGTGTAAATTCGTGTCTTCCCGCCACCAGGTAACACCGCGCCTCGGCCATGTTCTATCACCCACCGCCGGCCTCGCCCAACCCACTCCACCTACCGCGCCCCCCGAATCTCCCTTCGTGTTCATTCGTGGCAAACTGACCCGCTATTCTCATCCCCGCCTCAGGCCAAGCGCCAACAGAAGCCGTTATAATTAGAACCTATGGGTCCACTGCGCGCCTGATGCCAGGTACACACGCCGCCCGCCGCCGAGCCATTCGTTTCAGCCTGCCGGCCCTCGCACTCTGCCTGCTGGCGCTGGTGGCCCAGGCGCGTCCGGCGCACGCGCAAGGCGGCCCCACCGCCTGGGTCGAAATTGACCTCGGGCACTTCATCCTGCTTTCGCCCGCGCCGCTGGAGCCAGAACTGCGGGCCTTTGCCGAGCAGCAAGGCCCGGCCCTCAACGCCGCCTACGACCTGCTCGCCCCGCTCTACGGCGTCACGCCCGTGCTGCCCATTAACATCCGCGTCTACAACAGCCGCTTCGAGTTCACCCGCCTCAACGCCCTCACCCCGCCGCTCGACCCGGCCGCCTACCACACCCACCTGGGCGCGCGCGAGATCGCCCTCATCTGGCCCTACCCCGATGACTTTCTGACCACCGCGGCCGGCCCCAACGCCATCCGCCACGAGCTTAGCGGGCTGCTCCTGAGCGCGCTATCGGCGGGCAACATGCCGGCCGGGCTGGAGAGCGGCTTCAACCAGTACGCCGAGTTGCCCAGCGCCGACACCGCCCTAGGTGTCGCGCGGCTGCAAGACGTCGTCAGCGGGCGCAACGGCCGCGCGCTGCTGGCCTGGCGCGAATTGTTCGACAGCGACCTCATCTACACCAACCCGACCGTGGCCTATCCCCAATCGCTTTCAATGGCCGCCTTCCTGATCGAGACCTATGGCTACGGCCCGCTGCACGCGCTGGCCGCCGCGCTGGGCAGCGGCCAAAGTTATGCCAGCGCCTTCGCCGCCGTGTACGGGCAGCCCCTCGACCGGCTGGAGCAGGCCTGGCGCGACTATCTGCCCACCTACCTGGCCGGCGGCTGGCAGGCCAACGCCCTCTACAATTTTGACCTATCGCCCTACCGCGCCGGGCTAGCGGCGGGCGCGTATGCGCAGGTCAGCCAGGCACTGACGGCCGTCGTAGCGCTGCTCACCGCCACCGGCCAGACCGACAAGCTGGCCGAGGCGCAAGAGTTGCAAACCTGGGCCGCGCAGGGCGAGGCCGCCGAAGCCCTGGTGCGCCAGCAGCGCGAGGCGTTGGCCGTGGGCGACTACCCGCAAGTGCTGGCGCTGGGCGACGCGGCCCAAGCGGCCTTCGGAGCGCTCGGCGACAGCCGCCGCGTCCACGAGATTCAAGCCGCCCTCCAGCGTGCGCAGGCCGTCCTCGATCTGCGCGCCGCCGTCGCCCGGGCGCAGACGCAGTCGACCGCCGGCAACTAC
>JBBRZY010000683.1:0-3188 GCA_038252885.1 Anaerolineales bacterium
GCCCGGCAATAATGAGAGTGCCGGCAAGCGTTTGTCGGGCAAGACCCACACTCGCCCTGCTCGTGGGGCAAGTGTGCGCCAAGGCAGCCAGTGGTTGCGGACCGGCTTGACCCAAGCCGCCCACGCCGCGGCGCGCCAGAAGAACAACGATCTGTCGGCCCACCACCATCGCCTGGCGGGCCGCCGCGGCAAGAAGCGCGCGACGATGGCGGTGGCTCAATCGATCTTGGTGATTGCCTATCACATTATTCAACGCCGGCAGCCTTATCAAGATCTAGGCAGCAACTACTTTGATGAGCGCCAGAAAGTCTCAACCGCCAACCGCCTGACCCGCCGCCTGGAGAAGCTCGGCTACAGGTACGCCCCCTTGCGGGGTCAGATCACCATAACGCCGCCAGCCACTTCCGTCGCCGTCTAGCGCCCGTGCCCCGCTGGGTCTATTTTCTACTCAGGTGCTGGGTAACTCGGAGGTCCTAGGTTCGAATCCTAGCCCCGCTACCTAAATAGCCGCCGATTCCAACGAATCGGCGGCTATTTTTATACGCTTTAGGAGCGGAGCTCATATCCTGCAGGTCCTTGGTTCGAATCCCTAAGTCATTACTTGGCGGTAGCTTTCCGCACAGCAACAGAGCAGGGGATTCACACCTCTATAGCCCTGTCGGCCGAAAACGCAGGCGGATAGAAGGTGTAGCCAGCACAGCAGGGAGTTCACACCTTGTGATGGTTGACGGCGGATCACGTACCTTGCCTCCTGACACAGCAGCGGCCTCTGGCTGCCGCGCCCGAGTTTGCATCCCGCCGCGCGCACGGCCACCTTTTGTCGGTTCTCGGCGGGCGTCAGGGGGCCGCTCCACTTGTCGTTGAGGTCGCAGTAGTAAATGTGGTTCAACGCTGCCGGCGGCGCGGGTGCTGGGGCAACCTGTGGTGCGGTGGAGATCAACCGGCCTGGTCGTCAAAGGCCAAGGCGATGGCCCGGTCGGCACTCATGGCTTGTCCCTGCTCAAACGCTTGCAATATCGAATCTTGGTCCGAATCATTCCGCCAACCGGGCAGAAGTGTGTCCAACGCTGAGTCTTCCCACGGCTGGCGCTTCTGCCTGGCCCACATGGCCGCCGAGGCCCCAGCTAGCCGCGCCGCCCGGTTCGCTTGCCCGTGCTGCGCGCTGATGGCGGCCAGTAAGCCCAGGCTGCTGGCAATAAAATTGTGGTCGGGCATCGCCTTAGCGAGCTGGATGCATTCCAGGCAATAATCGAGCGCCCGCTCCAGGTTGCCGGTTGCTATGTCTGTCGCTGCCAGCCAACGCAGGTTATAGGGCTCCTCCCAGGCCTGAACGGCGCGGTTCAGGTCTAGCGCGATCAGATGATGGTCCCGGGCCGCCTGGTATTCTCCCAGGTAATAGCAGGCCATCCCCAGCCGGGTCTGTGGGTTCGCCTGGGTCCACAGGCTGCCGCCCGCTTCCAACAGCCGGATGCCCTCGGCCGCTTGAACCTTTGCGTCCGCGTACCGGCCCTGCCAAATCGCTATCTCGGCTCGGATGGTGGCGAATGCTGCCTGATGCCGCAGCCACGTTTCGGACGAATAGTAGCCTGGCCCGAGCGCCTGCAAGATGGCCTCCGCCTCGGCCTGCAGCGCCGAGATCTGGTCGTTTTGATGAATAGAACGCGCGAAATCATCGACCGTGTTGTACAGGATCCACATGAGCGTCTCCTGGCTCTCCGGACCAAGACGGCGGCAGATTTCAATCGCCCGTCGCGCAAGATCGAAAGCGGTCTCGGGGTCATTGAGGCCCACCAGACCGGAAGCCCGCTCCAACAGCTGGGCATGGAGCTCGGCTGAGATACCCGCGTGGCGATCGCAGTGGGCCAGGGCACGCATGTGCCAATCCAATTGTTCACGATACGAGTGGCACGGGATCGGCCGCTTGGTAAAGAGCATGACCAGCCGCGGCCCGGCGGCGACATCGTCTTCATCATTGAACGACCAATCTAGCGCCTGGCGAAAGTTGTCAAGCTCCACCAGAAACCGTTGGTTCCACAGGGGCTGGTCAAGGGTGTCAAGTTGGGCCAAGCTGGTTTCGGCAAACGATGCAAAGAAATCGCGATGGCGCCGCTGGAAGGGCGCGGCCTGACGGGCCGCCTGCAGCTTCTCCTGGGCGTATTGGCGCACCGTATCCAACAGGTAGAAGCGCGTTTCGACCCCCGGCCGGCGCTCGGCGCTCACCATTGATTTCGCGACCAGCGACGTCAGCTCCCCCAGCACCGCGCTGGGTTCTAGGCCAGCGCCGGAACACACCGCTTCAGCCGCCAACAGGGTCCAGCCGCCGGCAAAAACCGACAGGCGTTGCAGCAGCCGGTGCTGGTCAGCGCTGAGCAGTTGGTAGCTCCAATCCAGCGTCGCGCGGAGCGTCTGCTGGCGGGGCAGCGCCGAGCGGCTGCCACTCGTCAGCAGGCCGAAGGCGTCGTCGAGCCGGTCGGCCAATTCGGCAGCGGTGAGGATATTCAGCCGCGCCGCCGCCAGTTCGATGGCCAGCGGCAGGCCGTCCAGGCGCTGGCAGATACGGGCGAGCGTGCCCGCCTCCTGCGGCGCGACCTGATAGTCAGTGACCACCAGCCGCGCCCGATCGACCAGCAGGGTCAGGGCCGCATAGTCATTTAGGCGGTCAAAGGGCGGCATGCTGTCAGGATCGGGGAAGGGCAGCGATTGGACGGAAAAGACCGCCTCCCCCCCGATGCCCAGCGGTTCCCGGCTGGTCGCCAGAATGTGCAGCCGCGCACTGCCGCGCAGCCAACGGTCGGCCAGCCGGGCACATTCTTCCAACAGATGCTCGCAATTGTCGAGCACCAGCAGCAGCTGGCGTGGGCTCAACCACGACGTCAGGCTTTCCTCGATCGGGCGCCCAGATTCGTCGCGGACGCCCAGCGCGGCGGCCACTGATTGGGCCACCAGCGCTGGATCGGACAGCGCGGCCAACTCGACCAGCCAGACGCCGCCCGAGAAATCGCCTAAGGCGCGCTCGGCCACCTGCAGCGCCAGGCGGGTCTTGCCCACCCCGCCCGGGCCACTGAGCGTTATCAGCCGGCGTTCTGCCACAAGCGCGCTAAGCCGGGCGATTTCGACTTTGCGGCCAAAAAAATTTGTCAATCCCAAAGGCAAATTGTGCTGTCGATCAGGGGTGGTCGTGAGCAGCA
>JBBRZY010000684.1:0-3163 GCA_038252885.1 Anaerolineales bacterium
CCACGCTAATTGACCATCCCGCTTCCCCCACCGCCTTGGACGGCTCGCTCGACGTCATCGCCGTGGCCGTGCTGCCGGCCGGCCTGCGCGCCTGTCTGTGCTTTGTGGTAAGCGACCGCGATGGCCCGGCGCGCGCCGAGGCCGGCATCCGCGAGAACGTGCGCTTTGCCGAGCGCCTGGCGGCCGATCCCTCACCCCGCCTAAGCAGCACCTTTGGCCTGCACGCCAGCCTGACCCTCTCCGACGCCACGCTCGCCGCCAGCCGCGCCGCGCACGGCGGCGGTTTTCACGTCCACGTGGCCGAGCACGAAGCCGACGAAGCCGATAGCGTCCAGAAAAGCGGGCTGCGCGCCGTGCACCGGCTGGAGCGCCACGGCCTGCTTGGCCCCCAGACCATTGCCGCCCACTGCGTGCACATCGACGCCGGCGAAGCCGAGCGCCTGGCCGCCACCGCCACCTGGGTCACCCATCAGCCGCGCTCCAACATGAACAACGCCGTGGGCGCGGCCGACGTCGAAGGCCTGCTGGGGCAGGGCGTGCGTGTGGCGCTGGGCAACGACGGCTTCTCGAACGCCATGTGGGACGAGTGGAAGGCCGCCTACCTGTACCACAAGGCCGCCCACCGCGACCCGCGCCGCGCCTCGGGCAGCACGGTGGTCGAGATGGCCGTAACCAACAACGCCGCGCTGGCGGGTGTCTTCTTCCCCCAAGCGCCGCTGGGCGTCATCGAGCCTGGCGCCTTTGCCGACTTAATCTTTGTCGACTATCATCCGACGACGCCGCTGACGGCCGGCAACTTGCCCTGGCACATCCTGTTTGGCTGCGAGTCGTCCATGGTCACCACCACCATCTGCGGCGGGCGCGTGCTCATGCGCGACCGGCGTTTGCTGTTTCTGGACGAGGCCGAAATCACCGCCCGCAGCCGTGTGCTGGCGGCGCAGGTCTGGCAGCGGTTTGAGCAATTGAGCGCCTGAACCGCCGTGCGGTTTGGGATCACGACAACTGTGGAGATTGACTAGGTGACTGAGACACTACCAACCATCGCCATCTTGGGCGGGACCGGCAAAGAAGGCACCGGGCTGGGGCTGCGCTGGGCGCGCGCCGGCTACACCGTCATCATCGGCTCGCGCGGCGCCGAGCGGGCGGCACAAGCGGCTGTCGAAATGAATGCACTGGCCGGCGTAACCACCGTGCAGGGCCTCGAAAATAGCGCGGCGGTGCAGGCCGCCGAAGTGGTGGTGCTAACCGTTCCGCCCGACGTGCAGCTTGCCACGCTCGAAGGTGTCAAAGACCTGCTGCGCGGCAAAATCCTCGTGGACGCGACCGCGCGGGTGGACTACCGCGATCCGCGCCCGCCCGAAGGCCAGTCCAGCGGCCGCATGGCCCAGACGCTGCTCGGGCCGGAGGTGCGCGTGGTGGCGGCCTTTCAGAACGTGCCCGCCCACGCCCTCAAGCAACTCGACGCCGAGCTTGCCAGCGATGTGCTGGTGTGCAGCGACGACGCCGCCGCGCGCACGGCCGTGGTCACGCTGGCGCAGGCGGCCGGCATGCGCGCCTACGAAGCTGGCGGGTTGGATAACGCCCTGGTGGTCGAGGGGCTGACGGCGCTGATCATCGCCATGAACAAGCGCTATAAGAGCAAGACCGGCGGCATCCGCATCAGTGGCCTGGGCGTATGAGCGACACGCCCTTCAACCCGACGGCCGCTTCGGTCGTCATGACCGCTCTGCCGGGGCTGCCGCTGGTGCAGCCCGGCGACGACCTGGCGGCGCTCATCCTCGCGGCCCTGTCACGCGCCGGCCTCAGCCTGCGTGACGGCGACGTGATCGCCATCGCCCAAAAGATCATCTCCAAGGCCGAGGGCCGCCTCGTGCGCCTATCCGATGTGACGCCCTCCGCCCGCGCGCTAGAACTGGCGGCCATCACCGAAAAGGATGCGCGCTTTGTGGAAGTGGTATTATCCGAGTCCACCGAGGTGCTGCGGGCGCGGCTCAACACGCTCATCGTCGAGCACCGCCTGGGCTTTGTGTGCGCCAACGCCGGCATCGACCGCTCCAACGTCGCCCCGCACGCGGCTGGGCAAGACGACGTGGTGCTGCTGCTGCCGGCCGACCCCGACGCCTCCTGCGCGGCCCTGCGCGCCCGCTGGAAGGCTGAAACCGGCGCCACCGTCGGCGTGGTCATGAACGACAGCCACGGGCGCGCCTGGCGCAACGGCACGGTCGGTGTGGCGATTGGCGCGGCCGGGCTGCCGGCCCTATTGGATATGCGCGGCCAGCCCGACCTGTTCGACTACGCGCTGCAAATCACGCAGATTGGTTTGGGTGATGAAGTCGCGGCGGCCGCCTCGCTGCTGATGGGGCAAGCCAGCGAAGGTCGCCCGGTCATCCACCTGCGTGGCCTGCCTTACCCGCTACGCGAAGGCGACGCGCGCGAGTTGATCCGGCCCAAGGCCCAAGACCTGTTTCGAGAACGGAGTTAAACGTTATGACGGTAGAAATCCCTGAACGCCTGGCGATCTTGTTGGCGCGCGAGACCAAAGCCTTTATGAATCTGGCGCTGGTGCTCAAAGACGGCACGCCGCAAGTCACGCCGATTTGGTTTGACTATGTGGACGGTCTCATCCTGCTCAACACGGCGCGCGGCCGCGTGAAGGACAAAGTGCTCCACCGCCGGCCAGTGGTCGCCATGTCCATCTCCGACCCGAAAGACCCCTACCGCTACCTCACCATCAAAGGCACGGTAGTCGACGAAACGGAAGAGGGCGGCTACGAGGGCATCTGCGACCTCAACCTCAAGTATCGCGGCAACCCCGACTATCCCAAGATTGCCGGCCAGGTGCGTGTGAACTACAGGATTCGGCCCGACAGCGTCTACCCGGATAAATAAGCGTGCCGGCCGACGAGGTGTTGGGGCTGATCCAAGCGCGGCGCTCCATCCGGCGCTACCAGCCCGTGCCAGTACCGCCGCCTGTTTTAGAACGACTGCTGACGGCGGCCACCTGGGCGCCGTCGTCGCATAACCGGCAGCCGTGGCGCTTCGTGCTGCTGACCGAGGCCGGCCCCAAGGCGCGCCTGGCCGAAGCGATGGCGGCGCGGCTGCGGGCCGACCGGCTGGCCGATGGCGACCCGCCCGACGCGGTAGAAGCCGACGCCGCCAAGAG
>JBBRZY010000685.1:0-3162 GCA_038252885.1 Anaerolineales bacterium
AGCGCGGGGCGGGAACAATCGAGCGGCGAGTGGGTAACGAAAGCGTCGCCCGGCGTACCAAGCTGGTTCTCTGAGAGGCGCTAGGCCGGCGTCTTCGTGGTCGCCGTCCACCAGCACCAGGCCTACCACTTCATCTGGATAGCGGTCGGCCAACATGCGCACCCGCATCGCGGCGAAGCTCCGGCCCACCAGCAGGTAGGGGCCGGCTTCCCCCGTCGCCGCCAGCACGGCGTGCAGATCGCGCGTCATGGCTTCCATGGGCCGAGGGTCAACGGGCGGCCAGGCAAGTTGGACATAAGACTCAAACATTCATCAAATACTGTTAGAAAATCCCAAAAAACGCGGTTATGTATCCACGAACAGAAATACCTATGCTAATATTCTCAGGCAGGCGTCACCCGGCCGGCGCACGCATTCCTTGGCCGCAATAGCAGTAGGCAAATTAATATGCAGCATTCGCATGCCCCCTTCCGCTGGTTGGTGGTGGTCGCCTTGGCGGTGTTTGCCGGCATGTTCGCTCGCCCGGCGCAGGCCGCCTTCGCCGTCTGCCGGGGTGACCCGATCGTCAGGCTATCGAACGGCGTCTTGGTGAGGATGTCGGTCGAGGTGTGGGCTGACAGCTCGCAGATCCGCGATGTGACTTACACGGTGCATGCACCGCGCGGCGTGACCATCAGCTCGATTGTATATACCGGCGGGGTGCTGAAGGCCAAGGAATTTGTCCGCCTGGTGAATGACACCAGCGCCGGCACCTACCGGGTCGTTACGGTGGTCCGTACCTTTAAGTCGGCCCGCGTCGCCGTCACCGCGCATATTGACGCCAAGCGCTTCAGCAGCCTGGTCTACGGTGTGACCGGTCAGTCGCTGTCGGTCACGCTGTGGCCCTGAGCGTCGTCGGGTAGTTCCCTTGCAAGTAGAGACGGCCGCGTTAATGACCAACCCTCAGCGCGGCCGTCTGCGTTAAGCAACCCGGCGCGGCGACTACATAAGATTCAACAAGCGCGGTGGCATGGTATACATTCCCGAAGCCCAGAGAAAATGTATCCACAGGCCGAAATACCTATGCTAGTATCGAGCGACATATTCAAGGGGGGCGGCGCGGTCGCGGCCGGTGGTTGAGGGAGGGATTAACATGGCCTCTCGAATTCGGCTAGGGGTCTGGGGGCGCTGGCTGCTGCCGATCAGCCTGGCGCTATTGATCGCTCTGCTGGCACTGCCGGCGCAGGCCGCGTTCTACGTCTGCCGGGGCGACCCGATCGTCGAGTTGAGCGATGGCAACCACCTGAATATCTGGGTGGCCCTGACGGTGCCGGGCGCCCATGTCCGCGACGTAACGTTCACCTTGCATCTGCCCCCCAGCGTCACGGTCAAAAAGGTGACCTACCCCAAAGGCGATCTGGACCACAAAGAATTCGTGGTCGTGGTGAACGATGCCGCGGCGGGCACGTTCGTGGTTGATACAGAGGTGCGCCTGCTGACGGCGTCCGTGGCGGAAGTAATGACCCTGGTCGAGCAGACCGATGGGAAAAAGAAGCTCTTTCAGTCCGACACGGCCTTCGGTCTGGCGGGCAATCTGCTGTCGTTGCGTCTGGACCGCTACGTTCGCCCAGGCCGCCCATAGGGGCCGGACGACCAGACCGGCCCCCCGGACTAACACTTAGGTTTCAGCGATGATCCGCACGCAAGGGACTGTCACCCGCACCTGGATCGCGGCGGCGCTGTTTGCGCTGATGGTGACCGCGCTGGTGGTCGGCAGTTGGCCGCACCCGGCCGAGCACAGCGCGGCGCTGCGCCTGGTGATGGCGGCCAGCGCGCTGGTGGCCGTCATCGCGGCCTACATCTTTCCCATCCACGTCCAATATCACACGAAGATCTGCCTGACGACCGTGCCGCTGTACCTGGCGGCGGTGCTGCTGCCGGTGCCGGTGGCGGTGGTGGTCATCGGCCTGGCCACTGGCCTGGGTGAGCTGCTGGTGCGGCGCGAGCGCGGCAACTTGCCGGTGGACATCGCCGTGACGACGCTGCGCTGGACGGTGATTGGGCTGGCCAGCGCGCTCATGGCGCATTGGCCGACCGACGGCAGCCCACTGGCCGAGACGCTGGTGCTGGCCGCCACGGCCGGGGTGATGTTCCTGGGAGACGCGCTGACGACCGCCCTGCACATCGGGCTGATCGCGCGCCAGTCACCGGGGCTGGTGCTGCTGGCGGTGTGGCGCGAAGGGGCCCTGATCGAGGTGGTGCAGTATGTGCTGGGCCTGCTGGGCGCATTTTCGGCCCGGCAATATTTCTGGTCGCCGGTGCTGCTGGTGGTGCCGCTGGCGATTGTGTACGTGGCCTTCAAGACCGCCAAGGAGCTGCAAGACAGCACGCGCCAGACGCTAGAGAGCATGGCCGACGCGGTGGACCTGCGCGATGCCTACACCGGCGGGCACTCGCGGCGGGTGGGCGATTTGTGCGCCGGGCTGTTGCGCGCGGCGAGCCTGGGCGGGCCGGAAGCCGATTTGATCAATGCGGCGGCGCGGGTGCACGACATCGGCAAGATCGGCATCCCCGACGCAATCTTGCGCAAGACCGACCGGCTGGAACCGGAAGAGTTCAAGATCATGCAGACCCACGCCGAACAGGGCGCGGTGCTGCTGGGGCGTTACCGCAACTTTGCACGCGGCGCGGAGATTGTGCGCCACCATCACGAGCGCTGGGACGGGCGCGGCTACCCGGCCGGGCTGCGCGGCACGGCCATACCCTATGGGGCGCGCGTGATCGCGGTGGCCGACAGCTACGATGCCATGACCAGCCAGCGGCCTTACCGCAGCTCGCTGGCGCCGGATGAGGCGGCCCGCATTCTGCGCGGGGGCTGCGGCAGCCAATGGGACGGCGAAGTGGTCGAGGCGTTCCTGACCAGCATCGGCGACCGGCTGAGCCCCACGCCCGACAACGCGCCGTCGGCCACCTCGCAAAACCGCCAATATTCGGTCGGGCTGGCAGCCAACGAGTAGGGTGGGCTCCCGCTGGTGACGGCGCAGCGCCCGGCCGAAAATGGCCGGGCGTTTTCGTTAAGCCGGCGCGGGCTACCCAACTGGCCCGGGGCATGGTAGAACAGGGGGAAGTGGCCCGCCCGCCCACCAGGGGTGACCCGGGCGGCCAAACTTGCGGCAGGAGGCC
>JBBRZY010000686.1:0-3159 GCA_038252885.1 Anaerolineales bacterium
CCGGGCGCGCCGGAGCCAGTGGCAACGGCCGAGCCAGGCCAAAACTGGCCCTCGCCTTAGACCCCGTATGCCTCTTTCCATCCCGGCTTATGCTCCGAGGTCTCGCTACCCGACGCTGGCTGCCGCCGCCGCCAGTCTCCTACGGCACCGTGATCTGCACATACGGCTTGGTGCCAAAGGCGGTGCCGGCCTCATCGAAGAGCTGCCAGCGGCTGGTGTGGCTGCCCGTCGCCCCGCCCAACGCGTCACCCGTGACGTAGCGCAGCTGAAAGCCCGTGGTCCACGTGCACGGGCCGCTGTTGCGCAGCCGCCAGGTCTTGTTGAAGACCGTGCCAGCCGCGAAGTGCGTGCCGTCGGGCACGTTCACATCAGCGACGAAATCCGAGTCGTTACCCGCGCAGGCCGTGGCGGCGGGCGGTGGGGCCGGCAGCGTGGCCGTCGCCGAGGCAAAGGGCGGCGCCGGTGTGTCCGTCGCGGCCAGCCGGATCGGCGTCACCGTCTCCGTCGGTGTCGGGCTGATCGCCGTAAAGCTGGCCACCGCTGTGGAGGTCAGAATGGCCGCCGCCGTCTGGGCCAGGCCGGTGGCGCGCGCGTTGGCGTCCGCGTTCGGCGCGGGCGTGCCATTGCTGCACGCTAGCCCGACGCCGACCAGGGCGACCAGCGCCATCCACCAAGGGCGTCGCGGCGACATGTGTGAGCCCGCCAACCCTAAGCCGCCGCCTTGCGCCGCCCCATGATTAGCGCCACGACGCCGACGATGATGAGCACCACCGACGCAATCGTGCAGCCCCACTTCAGCAGTGTCATTATGCGCGTATAGACTGCCACAAAGTCTAGCTGCGCCGGATACGCCAGCAGCATCGTGATGATGCCGGCATTTTCAAGAAAGTCGCACACCATCCCCACCAGCGGCACGACAATCCAGCGGTGCATGCCGCTCCCTGCGGTGTATGCGCGCTGGAAGATCAAGGCCAATGTCAGGCTGAAGAACAAACCGTAGGTAATGGGGAACAACAGATCGACGGTCAGTTCAACGATCAGGTAAAACTGCCGTCCATTGGTGCCATAATCCGTCAGGCGCGCATAGGTGTCGGCCGGCGACAGCCCCAGCGTCAGGTCGAGCGGGCCGCCGTTGGGCGCGGCCGATAGCTCCTGAATCCTGCCGGCCGCCAGCGGCAGCACGGCGATTTCGAACACCAGGAACAGCACCAGAAAGATGAGGACGGTGCGCCCCGTGGCCCAGCGCTGCAAGCGTGCCTGCACATTAGCCAGCATTGGCGTAAGTCTCCTGCCGCGCCACCTTAGGCTGCCACGATTTCAAGTGTGTAGCCGGCGTGCGCGGGCTTCTCGGCGTCAATGATAGATTCGATCACGGCCCGGTCCAGGCTGGCGGGGTTAGGCACCCGCAGCCGAACCACAAACCGAAACGCCTCGTCTTCGGTGACCGTCTTGCGCCCCACGCCCGTCTCGATGATCTCCGGCGTGAAGCCAGTATACAGCCGCAGGAATTCCAACAACCCGCGTCGCGTGCCGCGCCACTCATACAGGTCCACCGCCGCCCGGATCAGCTCACGCCGGCGCGCTTCGGGCCAGCGCTCGTCGAGCACCAGCCCCAGCCAGGAGGCCAGCCAGGGCAGCACCTCCGGCGGCGTCATCTGCGCGTCGAAGTAGTAGTGCAGGTTATCCACCGTGCGCTCAATTGGGCTGAGGATGCTCTCGAAGATGAGCAGGAAGCGGCCCAGGAAGTCGTCGGTGCTGTAGAGCGCGGGCAGATACTTGAGGTAGCTGCTGCGGTCCTCGGGCACACCGGGCGGCGTGCGGCGCGGCGCTTCGGGCGCACTGCCGGCGGAAGATACCGGCGCATCCGGCGGCGGCGGCGAAAAGGCCGGCGGCGCGGGCGGGCGGCTGTCGCCCGGCCCCTTTATGGCCGTATCGAGTTCCGGCTTGTCGGGCACAGCGGCGGGGCTTTGGGCTGGGCCTTCGCTCAACTCGCCGCTGCCGGCCGCATACGTCAGCAGCGTGGTGCCCAGGCGAAACGTGGCGCCGTCGGCCAGCGGGACGGGTTGCTTGGCCGGCAGGCGGTTGGCCCCCATAAAGGTGCCGTTGACTGACCCATCGTCTACCAGCTTCACGCCCTCCGGCCCGCACAGCAGCAGCGCGTGGCGGCGCGACACCTGGCCGTCGTTGAGCGGCACCTCCACGTCGGAGGCGCGACCAACCGCCATTTGGCGCTTGATCAGCTCCACGCTGGCGGTCTTGCCGTCCGCGTACTTAATTTCAATCCGGCCGTAACTCATGCGTCTATGTCCCGGCTGAAGCGGCGCTAGGGCCGATTCTTGACGGTGATGCGGTGATCGTAGGACAGCAGCAGCGCGTCCTGCGCCAGCGAAATCTTCTGGCCGGCGGCGCGCGCCTGCCCGGTGCGCAAGTCCACTTGATACAACGTGGCATCCTGCACGTATTCCACGCCCGCCACCGACTGGATGATTGTCAAGACTTCACTCAGATATAAGTCGCGGCCAAACGGCCAGCCGATGCCCTCCGGCCCGCCTTCCAGTGGGTCCACATACTTCGCCAGCCGCTCTACAATCTGGGTGCGCACGCGGTCAATGCTGGCGTGGCGCTGGATGACGACGGTGGCCTCTACGGCAATGCCCACATAGGCCGGGCTATCTACCACCAGGTTTGTCCCCAGCAGCCGGCGCTCGTCCAGATAGCGCCGCACTTCCTCAATCAGCTCGGGCGGCGGCTGCAGCGTCTGCGGCGTGGCGCGGCCGGTCACCGCCGGCACGATCAGCACTTCCACCGTGCCGGGCGGCGGCGCGTCACTTTTGTCGGTGCGAGCCTGAATGCAGCGCGCCCGCGCCACACTCTGGCTGCTCTCACGCGCCAGGTACTCGAAGTCTTCGGCCGTCACGGCGCGGCTGCGGGTGCGCAGCGTTTGCGGGGCGCGCAGCTTGGCCGCCTCCAGCGACTCTTGGTCCAGCCCGCCCGCCGCCTGACTGCGGTTGTTCACCCGCGCCACATACGGGATCGACGACTTGAGTACCGTCAGCGTGTTAGCCCCCACGTTGCCGTTGACGCCGCCGCCGAAGCGGTAGCGCCCCATGCGAATTTGCTGGTTCTTGGGCGGCACCGCGCCGTACGCCCGCTCGGCCC
>JBBRZY010000687.1:0-3159 GCA_038252885.1 Anaerolineales bacterium
GGCCTGGGGGCTGGCCGGCGCAGTGCTCTCGGTGTGGTGGATGGTCGAGGGCCAAGGCGTGTTTGACCGCGCCGAGCTCAATGTGGCCGAGGTGTTGGCGAAGTTGGTGTAAGCCACCGTTGCGCCTTTAACGCGACCGGGCAGGCCAATGGCCTGCCCGGTCTTTGCTATCTGAGTGCTACCGAGACGCTATCCCCCGCCGGCTGGCCCGCCTAGCCCGCCCTCGGTCAGCTTGCGTACGTCGCCCAACAGCGCGTCGATGTCGGCCAGCGTGATGGCCTGGCCGGTGTCCTTGTGCATCAGCGTGCCGGCCGCAATGCGCACCGCCGCTACCTCGCGGATGGTGGTGTTGTGCTTCATGGCGTCCTTCACTAGGTCTGCCGCCGCCACGTAGCCGATGAGTGGGTTGAGAGCCGTGGCGATGATGGCGTTCTTGCCCAGCCAGCCCTCGGCCTTGGCGCGCTGAGCAGTCACGCCCACCACGCAGCGCTCGGTGAAGGCCCGCACCGCGCCGATCATGATCTGCATGGCCTCGAACAGGTTGTGAGCGATGATGGGCATCATCACGTTCAGCTCAAGCTGTCCGGCCTGCGCCGCCAGCGCCACGGTGTGGTCGCAGCCCTGCACGTGGAACATGGCCATGTCGAGCATCTCGGCCAGCACCGGATTGACCTTGCCGGGCATGATCGACGAGCCGGGCTGCACGGCGGGCAGGCGAATCTCGTCCAGCCCGGTCGTCGGGCCAGACGACAGCAGCCGGAAGTCGTTGGCGATGCGCACCAGCGTGATGGCCGTCGTGCGCAGGGAGCCGGAGAAGTCGGCCGCGTCGGCCATCGACTGCATCGACTCGAACAGGTTGTCCGAGGTCGTCAGTTGAAGGCCGGTCATGGCCGTCAGTGTAGCCACCATGCGGGCGTGGTACTCGGGGTGGGCGTTCAGTCCCGTGCCGGTGGCCGTGCCGCCGATGCCCAGCCGGCGCAGCCCGTCGGCGGCGCGGGCCACGCGCTCGCGGTCGCGGGCCACGGCGCGCGCGTAGCCGCCGAACTCCTGCCCCAGCCGCACCGGCACCGCGTCTTGCAGGTGGGTGCGGCCCGACTTCACCACGTCGTCAAACTCCACGGCTTTGGCTTGCAGCGCGGCGCTCAGATCGCCCAGCGCCGTCAGCAGTTCGTCTAACCGCCACAGCGCCCCCAGCCGGATGGCCGTCGGGATGGTGTCGTTGGTGGACTGCGCCATGTTTACATGATCGTTCGGCCCAACAATGTACTTGCCGCGCATGCCGCCCAACAACTCGGTGGCGCGATTGGCGATGACCTCGTTGGTGTTCATGTTGTGCGACGTGCCAGCGCCGGCCTGGATCGGGTCGACGACGAACTGGCTATCCCACTGGCCGCGGCGCACTTCCTCGGCGGCCTGCACAATGGCGTCGACCAACTGCTGGCCGGAGTAGTGCTGGCCGTCCACCTCGCGGTCGGCGAACAGGCCCAGCGCGCCGTTCACCTGCGCCGCGGCCGATTTGATGGTCGCCATGCTCCAGATGAAGGCCCGCCACGGGCGCAAGCCCGAGATCGGAAAGTTGATAACTGCCCGCTGCGTCTGGACACCATACAGCGCCTCGGCCGGAACGGGCAGCTCGCCCAGCGAGTCTTTTTCAGTGCGAAAGTCAGTCATGGTGGTCGGGTTCCCAATCAAATTGTATCGCGTACCAGGCGCAAAAAAGAGGGAGCCCAGGCAGCGGCTCCCTCTTGAAGGTCACGGCGCGGTCGGCCGAATTACTTGCCGGCGTTGTAGCCGGGGCCGCCCTTGAAGAAGTCGTAGTTAGGCTGAATATCGGGGCGCAGGTCGATCACTTCGCCGGCCGTCAGCGTGACGACCTCTTCGAGGATGACGGCGACGCCCTTATTATCGTGGCCCTCGTAGTGCTCGGTGGCGCGGGCCATGGCGTTGGGGTCGCCGGGCTTGCTCAACTTCTCGGTGCCCTTGGCGGCGTAGTTGTTGGGCACTTCATCTTCGGTGAAGATGGCTTCGTACGGGCATTCGGGGATGCAGGCGCCGCAGTCAATGCAGGTGTCGGGGTCAATGTACATCCACGGCCACTCGCTCTCGGGTTTGCCCGGGACAATGCACTCGACCGGGCAGACTTCAATGCAGCCGCCGTCGCGCAAGCACAAGCTAGTAATGATATGAGTCATCAGAGTCCTCCAAGCGAGTTCGGCTGCCGCCCGGGCTGGGCGCGCGCCGGTCCTGCGCTGCTAGTGTTATTTCTTGGCAGCGGCGTAGCGCGCGGCCACCGCATCCCAATTGACCACGTTCCACCAGGCCTTCAGGTAGTCGGGCCGGCGGTTCTGGTAATTGAGGTAGTAGGCGTGTTCCCAAACGTCGATGCCCAACACGGGCGTCATGCCGTCCATGATCGGGCTATCCTGGTTGGGGGTGCTGTGGGCGACCAGGGCGCCGCCCTTATCAACCGACAGCCAGGTCCAGCCAGAGCCGAAGCGCCCAGCGCCGCCGGCGTTGATCTTCTCGGTGAAGGCCGCGAAGCTGCCGAACGTGGAATTAATGGCCGCAGCCAAGTCGCCCTTGGGCTCGCCGCCGCCGTTCGGCCCCATGATGGACCAGAACAGGCTGTGGTTGGCGTGCCCGCCGCCATTGTTGCGCACGGCGGTGCGGATGCCCTCTGGCACGGCGTTCAGGTCGGCGATCAGTTCCTCGACCGACTTGCCAGCCAGCTCGGGGGCGCTTTCGAGCGCCTTGTTCAGGTTGGTCACATACGCGTTGTGGTGCTTGCCATGGTGAATCTCCATGGTCTTCGCGTCAATGTGGGGTTCGAGCGCGTTAGTGGGATACGGCAAAGCGGGTAATTCGTGAGCCATCGGGAGTCTCCTTCGATACCGCGGCCACACGTAAATTGACCGCTAAAGCGTGATAGAGTAATATGGCACAATCGTTTGTGATTTTAGCCCTATCCACGCACCTTTGTCAAGCTACTGCCCATTTCCTCAGACAATTCAAGATAGTGGCGGGGCGTGAGCCGAGCCGGCGCGGAAGGAGAATTGGGGTGGCGCCCCGCCGAGCAAACTGACCAATTCTTCGATGTGCAGCACGGCAAAGGCACCGGCGGCGAACACGACCACCGGTACCGACCCGAAGCGACGGCCC
>JBBRZY010000688.1:0-3156 GCA_038252885.1 Anaerolineales bacterium
ACGCGATCGAGGTGATAGACGCGCAGCCAGGCCGCCGCCAGCAGCACTGCGATTGCCAGCCATCGTTGCACGCGAGGAGACACTCCGGCATTGTAATGCACCCGGCGGGAGGGAATGGGGGAAGAGATGCTGCGCTTAGAAAAAGGGAGGGTCGGCGGACGGCTGCCAGGGTAGGTTTTCAGAGCTGGGTATTTTTGCCACGAATTATGACGAAAGGGAGAGGGGTCGGTGGAGGGGAGATCGCGCGGGCCGAGTGAGAACGCTGGGCCGGGGCACGGGCAGGACGATGGCCGTAAACACGAATTTACACGAAGGCGCGGCGAGCGGGACATGGGTCAGGTGGCCGCTGAGTGCAGTCGGTACTTGGCAAGAAACGGGCCCTACGCGCCGGCGGGCGCACAGTGGTGCGCCCCGGCATCAGATGAGTTTAAGATTCGGTCCGATGACCGGGAGGCGAAGGGTGAAAACCGGCGCAACTTCCGTTTGCGCTCACGCATGGCGTGTAATTTGGGTAGGGCGGGGTCAATGGTTTTCCCCGCCTTTGTCTGCTACACTCCTCGGCACCCACCCACTTCGGAGGCGCAGCATGGCAGACGACAACCCGCCCGGTGATGACGCCGCCCAAGAGGCCGGCCCCCTTCCCCCGCCCCCGCCGGGTGAGCCGGTGTGGACCTTCCGCGGCTACGGCCTGCGCTCGGCCGACTTCACCAGCGCCATGGTGCACCTCTACCGAGGCGAGTTGCAGCGCAGCAACACGTGGCGCACCCGGCTCGACAACACCACCAATTGGGCCGTCGTCACCACCGGCGCGGCTATCTCGTTTGCGCTGTCCGACCCCAGCCATCACTTCGGCGTCATCATCCTCAACACCCTGCTGGTCACGCTGTTCCTGTGGATCGAGGCGCGGCGCTATCGCTACTACGAGTTGTGGAGCCGGCGCGTGCGGTTGATGGAGACCGACTTCTTCGCCGCTATGCTGGTGCCGCCCTTCGCGCCCAGCCCCGAGTGGGCCGAGAACCTGGCCGAGACACTGCTCAACCCGGAGTTCCCCATCAGTATGTGGGAGGCGTTCGGCCGGCGCTTCCGCCGCAACTTCGTGTGGATTTACATTATTCTGGGGCTGGCCTGGGCGCTTAAGAGCTACCTGCACCCGGTGGCGGCCACCAGTTGGGTCGAGTTCATGGCGCACTCGGCCATCGGGCCGATACCGGGCTGGGTGGTGTTGGTGGCGGGGCTGATCTACAACGGGGCGCTGCTGGCCATTGGCCTGCTCACCGCCGGGCTAACCCAGGCCAGCGGCGAAGTGCTGCCCAAGTTCGGCGAGTTCCCGGTGCTGAGCGGGCTGCGCCAGGCGATGGAAGTGCGCGACCAACGCAGCGGCGCGCCGGCCGACGCCAGCGCCGAGGGGTCGGCCACAGCCCCGCGCCCCAGCGGGGCAGGCGTGGGCGCTTACGGGCGGCGGCGGCAGCAACTGCTGGCCTTCATCATCGCCACCAAGCCCGAGGCCGTGGCCGACCGAATTCTGAAAGACTTGCGGCGGGGCGCCACCGCGCTGCACGGACGCGGCATGTACACCCAGCAAGACCGCGATGTGCTGATGGTGGCGGTGACCGTGACCGAAATGAACCACCTCAAGGCCATCGTTAGCGCCGTGGACCCCAACGCCTTTGTCATTGTCTCGCCTGCGCGCGAGGTGCTGGGGCGCGGTTTTCAGCCGCTATCGCATTGAGAGTCGTCCCGCGGTGCCCGTGTTTCTAGGGCTTTTCTAAGCTGATAGGGGCGTGATAGTTCCTGACAGGCGGTAAAATTAGAATACAAGTGGGCGGACTGGGTCCACCCACCGACTTTGGAGGCGGAACGTTATGCGTGAGGTAGCCATTTTAGGCGTGGGGCAAACCCCCATCGCCGAGCACTGGGAAAAATCATTGCGCGTGTTGGCGGGCGAGGCTATCTTCGCTGCGCTGGCCGACGCCGGGCGCGAGCGGGTGGACGGGTTGTTCATCGGCAACATGCTCTCCGGGCCGCTCAACCGGCAAGAGAATCTGGGGTCGCTCATCAGCGACTGGGTTGGGCTGCGCGGCGTCGAGGCGGTCAAGATCGAGGCGGCCTGCGGCTCGGGCGGGGCCGCGCTGCGGGCCGGGCTGATGGCGGTGGGCGCGGGCGCCATGGAAAGCGCGCTGGTGGTCGGCGTGGAGAAGATGACCGAGACGGTCGGGGCGCAGACTACGGCCGCGCTGGCGACCGCCGCCGACGCCGACTATGAAGCGGCGATGGGGCTGTCGTTCGTCGCCATCAACGCGCTGGTGATGCGGCGCTATCTGCACGCCTATGGCTGGCAGCACAACGACTTCGCGCCCTTCTCAATCAACGCGCACGCCAACGCGCTGCACAACCCCAACGCGCGGCTGCACGACGCCATCACCGCCAAAGACTATCACCGCGCGCGCATGGTAGCCGACCCGATCAATCTGCTGGATGCCTCGCCCATCGGCGACGGCGCGGCGGCGCTGCTGCTAGTGCCGGCCGAGCAGGTGAGCGCCAACGGGCGGCCGGTGATTAAGATCGCCGGCTCGGGCGCGGCGACCGACTCGCTGGCCGTGCACGACCGGCGCGACCCGCTGTGGCTGTCGGCCGGGTATGAGAGCGCCCGCCAAGCCTACGCTCAGGCCGGCGTCGGCCCGATGGACATTCAACTGTTTGAACTGCACGACGCCTTCTCGATTATGGCGGCGCTGTCGCTGGAGGCCAGCGGTTTCGCTGAGCGCGGGCAAGGCCCCCGGCTGGGGCTGGATAACGAGATCGGGCTGACCGGCCGCGTGCCACTGGCGACCGGCGGCGGGCTGAAGGCGCGCGGCCACCCGGTGGGCGCGACCGGCGTGTACCAGGTGGTGGAGGTCGTGCAGCAGTTGCGGGGCGAGGCCGGCGCGGCCCAAATTCCAAACCAGCCGCGCGTGGGCATGGCCCAGAACATCGGCGGCAGCGGCGCGACGATTGTGACGCACATCCTGCGGGCGAACTAGCGACCGAGGGCAAGGGGTCTAAGGCCAACGGTTACAAGTTAGGCGGTTGAAGTAGCAGGCAAGGGTGAATTTGGCAGTTTGGGTGGCTTTCGTTTATGTTTGATCAGTCCGAGACGTTTCGCATGGGCGGCCAGAT
>JBBRZY010000689.1:0-3142 GCA_038252885.1 Anaerolineales bacterium
CGACGGCTACGCCGCCCAGCCGCAACTGAAGGGCATTGACGCCGATATGCTACCGGCCTTCAAGCCGCAGATGAAAAGCGGCGCGGCCGACCTGGGCCGCTGGCAGGTGATCGTCGGCGCGAAGGTGGGCGAGTCGTTCACTGACCCTTCGGTCCAATCGGGCGACAACCGGGTGGAGCTGCTCGACCTGCAAGACCAGACTCTAACCGTAAAGCTTACGCGCACCGACGAAGACGGCACGGTGGTGACGCGCATTGTGCGGCTGCAAGTGGCCGGTGTGCTGGAGGCGCGGGGCTCCGACTACGACTACTCAATCTTCATGACGCTCTCCGACGTGGCCGAACTGAACACCTGGGCCACGGGCGTGCAAGTCAACCGCCGGCTGGAAGGCTACGCGCAGGCGCGGGTGCTGGTGTCGGACCCCAGCCAGCAGGCGGCGCTCGAGAAGCAGATTCAGGACGAGGGCTTCTTTGCTATGTCGCCCAACCAAATCTTGCAGCAGATCAACCAGACCTACGTGGCGCTGCAAGCCTTCGTGGGCGGCATCGGCGCGATCACGCTGCTGATCGCTGGGACGGGCATCGCCAACACGCTGATCACGGCCATCTACGAGCGCACGGCCGAGATCGGGTTGATGAAGGCGGTGGGCGCGACCACGCGCCAGGTGATGGTGATCTTCCTGGCCGAGGCGGCGGCCATCGGCGGGGGCGGCGGGCTGGCGGGTCTGCTCATCGGCATCGGCGTCAGCCAGATCGTGGGCGCAGTGGCGGGCCAGCAGGTGAGCCAGCAGCTCGCCGGCGCGGGCGGCAGCAGCCCGGCCATTGTGGTGGTGACGCCGCTGTGGCTGATTGTCGGCGCACCGCTGTTCGCGATGGCGGTGGGCATTGTGGCTGGCCTGTACCCGGCCCGCCGCGCGGCCCAGCTCGACCCGGTGGTGGCGCTGCGGTATGAGTAAGGACTCAGCCTGCACTAACCTGCGGCCCGTAGAATGACGCTCAGTGTATTAGCTGGATACCAAACCTTGTGAAACGCAAAGTCCTGGTCGTAGACGACGACAAGAAGACCGTGGACCTGGTGCGCCTGTACCTGGAGAAGGACGGCTACCAGGTGCTGCTGGCTTATGACGGCCAACAGGCGCTGGAACTGGCGCGGCTGCGGCAGCCCGACCTGCTGGTGCTGGACGTGATGCTGCCCAAGCTCAATGGCCTGGACCTGTGCCGCGTGCTGCGGGCCGAGACGGCCGTGCCGATCATCCTGGTGACGGCGCGCACCACCGAGGACGACAAGCTGCTGGGCCTCGACCTGGGCGCGGACGACTATGTGACCAAGCCCTTCAGCCCGCGCGAGTTGCTGGCCCGCATCCGCGCGGTGCTGCGGCGGGCCGGGCTAGACGCCGCCGCACCGGAGCCAGCCGAGGCGCGGTTCGGGCCGCTGGCGGTCAACTTTCCGGGGCGCGAGGTGCGCGTGGGCGGCCAGGTGGTGCGGCTGACGCCCAAGGAGTACCGGCTGCTCGAAATCCTGATCAAAGAGCCGCAGCGCGCCTTCACGCGGCTGGAGCTGCTGGAGCGCGCCTTCGGCTACGACTACGAGGGGCTAGAGCGCACGGTGGACGTGCATCTGATGAACCTGCGCCGCAAGATCGAGGCCGACCCGGCCCGCCCGCAGTTTGTGCAGACGGTGTATGGCGTTGGATATAAGTTTGGAGAGGGCGGTAGCGATGAATAGCCTGCGCCTACGGATGTTTGTGATGGTGTTTGTGGTCGTGGCGGCGGCGGTCGGCACCGTGAGCGTGCTGGCGCGCGAAGGGACGTTTACGGCCGTGCAGGACATCGTCTACTTCAACGCCCAGCGCGATCAGCGGCTAGCAACCCAACTGCTGGCCGGCGAGGTGGTCAACGGCACCTTCACCCAGGCCACGGCGGCCGGCGGCGGCGTGCAGGCGCGGGTGGAGGCGCTGGGCGCGGCCATGAACACGCCGATCTATCTTGTCGACCCAAGCGGTTATGTCGTCTACGACTCCAGCAACCTGCTCACGGGGCAGGCTGTGCCGCTGCCGGCCGGCTGGCCGGGGCCGGAGGCGCAGCCGCTACTGATCCAGAACCAGCCGGCGTTTGTAGTAGTGGGCCTGGCCGGGGGCGGGAGCGGGCCGCCGGGCCAGTACACGGTGCATGTGGAGGGAGCACCCGCCGCTGCGTTGACTGACACTGTGATGTTTTTCGGGCCGATGGGCGGCTCGACGGCGGCCCCCGTCGTTTGGTCGCGGGGCATGACCGCCCCACCCAGCGGGCAGGCGCAGGTGGTGCTGGGCAACTTCAACCAGACGCTGGTGCTGGCGGTGCTGGCGGGCGGCGGCGTGGCGCTGGTGCTGACGGCCGGGCTGTCACGCGGCATCGTCGGGCCGGTGGAAGACCTGACGCGCGCGGTGCGGCGCATGGCCCAGGGCGACCGCGCCCAGCGGGTGACGGTGCGCGGCCAGGATGAGATCGGTGAGTTGGGCCATGCCTTCAACAGTATGGCCGACAGCGTCGGCGCGGCCGAACAGCTCCGGCGGCAGATGGTCAGCGACATCGCCCACGAACTGCGCACGCCGCTGACCAACATTCGCGGCTACCTGGAGGCGGTGCGCGACGGCGTGATCGCCCCCCGGCCGGAAGTGATTGACAGCCTGCACGAGGAGGCTATGCTGCTCAACCGGCTGGTGGCCGACTTGCAGGAGCTGGCGCTGGCCGAGGCGGGGCACCTGACGCTGGCACTACAGCCGGTGGCGCTGGCAGAGGTGATTGAGAAGACGGCCAGCGCACTGCGCCCGCCGCTGGGTGAAGGGCCGAGTGTGCGGGTGGACCTGCCGGCCGACCTGCCGCTGGCCTGGGCCGACCCCGAGCGGCTGGGCCAAGTGCTGCGCAACCTGCTGACCAATGCCCAGCACCACACGCCGCCGGAGGGCGAGATCAGCCTAAGGGCGCGGGTTGATGGGAATGAGGTCGAGATCAGCGTGCGCGACAGCGGCAGCGGCATTGCGCCGGAGCACCTGCCGTATGTGTTCGAGCGCTTCTACCGGGCCGACGCGGCGCGAGCGCGGGCGACGGGCGGGGCCGGACTGGGGCTGGCGATTGTCAAACAGTTGGTGGAGGCGCACGGCGGC
>JBBRZY010000690.1:0-3141 GCA_038252885.1 Anaerolineales bacterium
GAAGCCTGGCAGGCAAGCCCACCCGAGGTGCGCCAGTTTATCGCCCTGCTCGTCGTGAAGCTCGCGGCCCTGGAGGCCCGGCTCAACCAGACCTCGCAGAACTCCTCCAAACCACCCTCCTCCGATCCGCCCTCCGCACCGTGTCAAGGCCGGTTTACTTTTGACCCATTTGGCCGGTGAGATTTGACCCACCCCGGCGGTTCGGAATCGGACGGGCGAACGACGCGCGCGCGCGGGCAGGCGCGGTGGTCACGGGATTGGGGTGGGATTCGGCGGAGCACCCACGACTGGGGCGACCCGTTCACGAAGCAAGGTCGCCACCACCTCCTCCAGGCGGGCGTGCGTCACCGCACCCGACGCGCCGAGATAGATCTTCCGCAGGCGCGGCCCCTGGCGACGATACGCCGACCAATACCGGCCGCCGCGCTGCCGCGCCTCCTTCCGCACGGTCATGAAGCCGATGATGTAGCCACAGCGCGGGTCGTGCAGCGGATAGGCGAAACTGGTCGTGGTGGGCGCGTCGAGCCAGCTAAACCACGCCGGGCGATCCAGCCGAATCCCATTGCTCGGTAGGCCATCGCCATAGACCCAGCGGTCTGCGACGGTCGCAGATTTTGCGCTCATTTTCGCCTCGCTTTCTGCGGAAATGTTACCCAACAGGTGCCCGCTCAGTCGGCGGGAGCGGCCCATCGCCGGGCATGCGCTGGCGCATCCGGTAGCTCCGCCCATTAATCGCCACGACTTCGGCGTGGTGGAGCAAGCGATCCAAGCGCGCGCTCGCCAGCACGTCATCGCCCAGCAGGCCGCCCCACTCTGCGAAGGTCAGATTACTGGTGACCAGGGTTGGGCGGCGCTCGTAGCGCGTGCTAATCAGTTCAAACACGGCGTGGGCCTGGTCCGCGCTCAGGCGCGTGTAGCCCACCTCGTCCAGCACCAGCACCATCGGCTGGCTGTAGCGCCGGACGACCGCCATGCCCCCGCGTGGGGCCGGCTGCGCGAGCTGCTGGCTGAGCTCGCGCAGGGTGACAAACAGCGCGGAGTGGCCTGCCTCAAGTGCCGCTGTCGCCAGACTACACGCGAGATGCGTTTTGCCCACCCCCGGCGGCCCCACCAGCACCACATTCGTCGCCGTCTGGAGGAACGCCAGGCTGGCCAACTCGCGCATCAAGCGCTCCGACACGGTCGGCTGAAAGCGAAAGTCAAAGCGCTCCAAGCGGGCTGGGAAGGGCAGCCGCGCCGCCCGCAACCGCCGCTCCTGGGCGCGCTGCTGGCGCCCGTCCAGCTCGGCCCGCAGGGCGGTCTCCAGAAACGCCTCGTAGGAAAGCTGCTGCTGCCGTGCGGCCTCGAGCAGCGCCGGCAACTGCGCGGGCAGGCTGGTCAAACTGAGCCGCTGGGCGCTCTCGCTCATGCCGCCACCTCACGCGCCACGACGCCGCAGAGCTGGTCGTACTCGGTCAGGGCACGGCGCACGGGGGTGGGTGGTGCCACCTGGTGGCCAAGCGGGGCCGGTTGCGGCTGGCGCAAGCCGGCGGGCGGTACGCCGGCGAACTGCTGCGGATGCAGCACCTGCGTGCCGGAGCGCGCCTGGACCGGGTGCTGGGTGACCAGCTGCCCCTGCGCCCAGATGCTCAGGGTCTGGTGGCGCACGCCTACCTGCACGACCCGCCCGGTGAGCAGGGCGCTGGCCGGCAGGCCGTAGAGCACCCCGTCAAAGGACACAAACCCATCGCTGGTCACCCGCCGATCTTCAAGGGCGAAGCGCGCCCAGGCGAAGCCGGAGGGCAGCGGGCGCAGATTCTCCTCAACCCAGCGGTCAACCGGCTTGGCACGGGTGGTGGCGTGAACGGCCAGGTTGCGCCGGTCACACCAGGCCAGGGCCTGGCGGTTGAGGTCGTCGAGGTCAAGGAAGCGTACGCCGGGCCAGAAGCTCTCCTTGACGAAGCGGATGGTACGCTCGACTTTGCCCTTGGTTTGGGGCGCGTAGGCCCGACAGACGCGCGGCGTGACGCCGAGCGCGACCAGAAAATCGGCCCAGCGCGGGTTCCACTGCGGTGTGGTGCCGTCCATGTGGAGCAGGACGCGCTTCATGCGGTCGGCCAGCACGATCTGGGGCAGGCCTTCAAGATACTCGCAGGCATGCATCAGACTGCGGATGAGGGTGGGGGCGTCACAACGCTTGGTGAAGCAGACAAAGCGCATGCGCGAGTAGCCGAGTACCGCCGTAAAGCCGTAAACTTTCTGGATGCGGCCGTCCTGCTCGAAGAGGAACTCGCCCCAGTCGATTTGCACCTGCTCACCGGGCGGAGTCTCGTAGCGCTGCACCGGGCGTCGGCCGCGCCGGGGTGGTCGCAGCGGGGTGACAAACGCTTTGAGGATGCTGGAAGAACCCGTGTAGCCCTGGGCGGTGAGCCGTTCGAGCATGGTGGGACAGTTGAGCAAATGATCCTCATGGATCCAGCGGCGGATCTGCTCCTTGAACGGGTCGAGTTTGGAGCCGCGGCGTGGTCGAGGCGCTGCCTCGGGGGTGCCGCGCAGGTACTTGCGCACGGTGTTGCGGGCAATGCCGGTCGCATCGGCAATGGCCCGAATGGACTGGCCCTGGGCGACAAGGTCACGAATAGTGATCACGGTCTGGCTCCTGAGCATCGGCCCCTCCCGGCTAGCAGCAGTGCGCTAGCGGAAGTATAGGCCGGGTCAGGGGTGGGTCACTTCTCGTCGGCGATCTGGGTCAATTGTACGTCGGCTTTAACACGCAGATCTGCTTAGCTACTTCTTAGTTGCACGCTTGTTCGAGTTATTAGGTGTAAATAAGCGAAGATTACAAAAAGGGGAGAATAAGGTGTCTTATTATGCATTACTCTCTATAGATAGAAAGACTATTCGACATTTTACACAAAGCATTCTAGGTGAAGCACATAAAGATGTGTACATTAGGAATACCACATTCCAATTAGTTGATGTGCTTTCAGCAGGAACAGAGAGTGACGTTGCGTATAATAGAATTACAAGAGACTGTGATGTAGTCTACGATAGCTACGTTGATGTTCAGACTGAAGACATTGATATACGAGTGATGCAAGAACAACTAAAGAACACCATGCTTCACTTATTTGAGCGGGCACTGAGGAATCCTAAACGGGC
>JBBRZY010000691.1:0-3139 GCA_038252885.1 Anaerolineales bacterium
CGCGGTAACGACCTCAATCGGCGCGGTGACGTACTGGGCATAAGCGCCCGGCCGGTGCGCGCCGATGAGCTTGCGCGTGGCGCACAGTTGGTTGAGGCCCTGGCGGCACCACGGACACACGCCGCAGTAGGTGAGCGGGTTGGCGGTCACCATCTGGCCCACCGCCAATTCGGGGTGCTGGGCGGCGGCCTCGGCCCCCAGCGCCACGATCTCGCCCGCGAACTCATGACCCATCACCAAGGGCGGCACGCGCAGCGCGTTGTGGCCCAGGTAGCCGCTGAGCTCTGAGCCGCAGATGCCCACGTAGGCCACGCGCACTAAGGCCTCGCCCGCTGCCGGCGTCGGCTGTTCTTGTTCGCGCATGGTCATTACGCGCGGAGCTTCCCAAATTAAACTTTGCATGGCCATATCCTTTGTGAGTTTTAGTCGCCGCGCAGCACGCGCCCGCCATCGATGATGTAGAGTTGGCCGGTGATGAAGGACGACTCGTCTGACGCCAAAAAGACGATCAGCGCCGCCACTTCTTCTGGCCGGCCGGGCCGCCCCAGCGGGTGCGCCGCATTGAGACCCTGCCATAGTTCGTCGGTGTTGGGCGCGGCGGCGTAGGCGGCAATGTTGGCCGGCGTCATGATCGTGCCAGGGGCGACGGCGTTGATGCGAATGCCCTGCGGCGCGTACTCGACCGCCGCTTGCTGGGTCAGCGAATTAATACCGCCCTTGCTGGCGGCGTAAGCCGACCAACTGCGCAGCCCCACCAGCGACTGGATCGAGCTGACGCTGACAATGGAACCGCCGCCGGTCTTGAGCATGGCCGGGATGGCGTACTTCAGCCCGCGCCAGGTGCCGGTCAAGTTGACGTTCAGGACAGTGTTCCAGTCGGCCTCGCTCATGTCGACCGCGGTGCCGGGGAGCATGGCGGCGGCGTTGTTAACGAGAATATCCAGCCGGCCCCACTGCGCCACGGCCGCCGCTACCATCTGCTCTACATCAGCGGTGACGGCCACATCGGTCCGTTGGAACAGCGCCTGGCCGCCCGCCGCGACGATTTCCGCCGCAGTGGCCTGGCCGTGCGCTTCGTCGCGGTCGGCCACCAGCACCGCCGCGCCCTCCGCCGCCAGCGCCCGCGCCGTGAATTGGCCGATGCCGTTCGCCGCGCCGGTGACGATGGCCACTTTGCCTGTCAAACGATTCATGCGCCGCCTTTGAGCTTGCCGAGTGGGTGACACAGCGAGGCCGTCCGCCAGGGTGCAGCGGGCGGCCTCGGGTTGGGTGAATAACGGGTCAGCGGGTTAGGCGCACACCGGGCTGTCGGCGTTCCAGCGGTTGAAAGTCTTTTCGGTCGCCGCCGCCGCCAGCCGCGAGCGCGTGTCGATCCAAATGCGCTGCCACTCGCCGGCATCGCGCAATTCCGTCTCTGGATGCGCGTGGCTGCGCGCCACAAAGCCGGGGAACAGGCCGCGCCCGGTTGGCTGGCCGATGGGGTTGTAGCGCAGGTCGTAGCTCCAGCGGATGTTCGCGCTGTGGTTGGAGAGCGACGCGTGCATGGTCAGCTTGGTGAGGAACAGCACGCTGCCGGCCTTCATCGGCACCGGGAGCCCCTCGCCTTGCACGTTCTTCTCGGGCACGCGCAGGCCGTTGAAGTTGGGGCAGTGGTCGAGCAGGCCGCGCCGGTGACTGCCGGGCCACACCACCAGACAGCCGTTCTCAATCGTGGCGTCCCACAGCGGGAACCAGACCGTCAGCATGTCGGTGTCGTCGGCCTCGGGCAGCACCACGCCGTTGTCTTGGTGCGGCGGTGTCTGCGCCAGTTGGATGCGGCCCTCGGAGTCGCGCGGGGTCAAATGCTCCGGCGGCTTGAGGCGCACATGCTGCACCGGGTTGGAGTAGATCTCCGGGCCGATGATGGATTCGACCGCGTCGAGCAGCGACTGGTTGCGGATCATCTTGAAGACTTCCGGCCCGACCCAGAAGGGCGTCTGCTCAGTGACATTAGCCCCGTGCAGCGTGAAGTCGAAATACTGCTGCTGGACCTTGCCGCTCTCTTTATAAATTTCGATCAGGCGCGGGCCGAACTCGAGGTCGGCGTAGGTGGACGAAATCTTGCCCTCGGCGTACAGCTCACGCGCCAGGTTGTCGAGCACGCCTTCATATTCTTTGATGAGCGGTTCGATGTCGGCCACCGGGTCGAGCACGCCCTCGACCACCAGATAGCCATCGCGGCGAAATTGTTCGACTTGCGCCTTGCTCAGTGCTGCCATTGCGACTTAGCCTCCATGCGAGGGTGTAATTTCGAGCGTCCGCGGCGACTGTCAATCGTCTCGGCTGGGGCCAAGTAAACACCTTCCGGCGCGAAAGGTCAAGGTTTCACCCGGCTGGCCGGTTGCGTCCGCTCGATTGTCGTCGCAACCTGCCCTCGAGAAAACTTGCTTCAAGAAAGTCCTGGTCAAAGAGAACTGCCCGCGCATTGCACAATTGGCCCCTGTCGCGGTAGACTGACATCATCTGAGCTGTATCCTGACCGCTACTTTGCGACCGCCCGGCGCGCCCCACCGCCGGAGGAGAGTTTGATTTGGCAATTGACCTGGACACCTGGATGGCCCAACCGCGCATGCTGGCCGAGCGCTGCCGCGGCCTGCCCCTAATTTGGACACCCGACGTCAAGTGGTTTAACAACGACTGGCTCGGCCCCACGCCGCACGTGCACGACGACGCGACCGAGATCGCCTTCCTGGCGCAAGGCAGCTTGGAGATCGAGATCGGCGGCAGCAAGCGCGTCTACGGCCCCGGTGACTTCATCCTCATGGAGCCGGGCAAGTATCACAACTACTGGTTCAGCGGCAGTGAGCCGGTGGCGTTTTTCGTGGCCGTCGCGCCGAACCACAAGTACAACCGGCTGCGCGCCAAAGACTTCACGCCCGACAACTTTCAGGGCGACGCACCCTACGCCAACGTGTTTGGGGCGGAGGCGCTGCCCAGCAACGAGCACTTCGCCTGCCAGCGGGTAACGCTGGCGCCGGGCGCCAGCGAGGCCCCCACCCGCCTCGACCTGCAAGACCGCATCATTTACGTCGTCAGCGGCGGCGCGCAGATCACCAGCAACCGGCTGGCGGGCGGGCTGGCGGCCAACCACTACCTGCAC
>JBBRZY010000692.1:0-3136 GCA_038252885.1 Anaerolineales bacterium
TGGTAGCAAGATGATTTTTGCCACGAATTAGCACGAAAAGGGATGATTCGGGAGTTGGCTTTGCTAGGGAGGTGGGGTGGGACCAGCCGTTGGTGATAGGTTGCAGCCCAGGCGCGAATAGGGCTAGCACAACGGACACGAATTTTCACGAAGGTATGTGGCGACGGCCAAGGGTTGGAGGCCGCTGAGTGCGGGCATGTGTATGCAGATGATGGCCGGCTGTGACCCCAGCGGCTAAAACCGCGGCTGCACATGGCGAAGCCCGCCTGCACGGGCTGGGAGTTGGTCGCCACAATTACCAAAAAATGAATGGCGGCGTTGTGCACTGCCTCGGTCACCCTCACGGCTGCAACGGCACATTGGCATAGGCGGCGACCGGCTGGTTGTCGAGCGTGCCGACCACCACCACCAGCACCACCGTCGCCTGCGACCCGGTGCCCCCCGGCATCAGGGTTTGGGCCTGCCCTACCAGGGTCGCTTGCTCCTGCGGCTGCAAAGTGATCCAGCCCGCGTCGTCGCTGGCGGCGTTGGCAATCGGCCGCCATTCGTGACCCACTTGTTGGAACAGGTGGATGCCCTCGGCCGCGTTGATCTCAATCGGCCCGGCGCTCTGGTTCTCGACCACGATGGCCAGAGATTTGTTTTCTCCCGACAGCGTCGTCTCCAGCGGAATGTACACCTGCATGGCGCGGTTCATGTCTTCCACCGGCACCGCCACACCCTCCAACATGGTTTTGCTGGCCGTGCAGGCGGTGAGCGCCAGTGCAAGCACTGCAAGACAGCCTAATAGTTGGCGAGGCCACGCGCGCATGTTAATCCCTAGCTTGTTGGCGGCCGGCCACCGGCGAGTTGGGGCGGATCGTGGCCGTGGTGGGAATCATACACGCAGTCGCTGAAACGCACGCCGTTCGCCGCCTTGGTCCTCCCCCGCTTTGCGCGTAGAATGCAGGCTTCAATCCCCCAACCCAAGGTCACCACCCTGCTCCGGAGCCGCTGAGAGATCATCATGGATACATCGCCGTCTGCCGTGCTGCGCAATGCCGCCTTTGAGATCCGCGTGACCGGGGGGGATGAGCGCCCGGTGCAGGTCGAGCTGCGCGACGTGGCCGCCGGCACAGTGTGGGCCGACGGCGCCTACATCTACCGCGCGGCGCGGCGCGTGACCGACGGCGACCTGCATGTGGCCGGGCTGCGGGCGGCGCGCTGCACGGTCAGCGGCGACGGGCTGCTAATCGAGGGCCAGTTGGCCGGGCTAGACGTGACGCACGAGTTCCACCTACCTGCCGACCGGCCCTGGCTCGAAGAGCGCCTGTCCGTCACCAACCCCAGCGGCGCGGCCGTGGCGCTGACCGGCTTTGCGTTCGGCTTCCAGTGCGCGATTGCCGACACCGTCGGGCAGCCGCTGGCCGACCGCGCCAAGGACCGTTTACAGGCGGTTCCGTTTCGGCACCGCGCCACCGACCCCGGCGATATGGACATGGACTTCAGTCTGGCCGACCTGATGACGCGGCTGGGGCGCGTGCCGCGCATCAACTTCAACATCTACCAAATTGGCTATGCGCCAACGCCGGTGTGGGCCTCCGAGGGCTGGGCCTGGACCAGCGGCTCACGCACCTTGGGCGTGTTCAAGCACAACCAGGCCGCGCTAGAGTTCAGCCTGCTAGAGCTGGAGGTCGAGCCGCTCGGCGGCGTGGGCGTGCGGTTCGGCGGAGCCGGGCAAATGGAAGGCGAGCCAGACAGCCTGCGCGTGATTGCGCCGGGGCAGACGGTGGCGCTGGGCGTCACGCGGCTGGTCAGCGTGGCCGACTACACCGCCGCCAGCTACGCCTTCCGCGCCTTTCTCGACGAACGCGGCGGGCGCTTCCCGGCCGGGTTCAATCCGCCGGTGCATTGGAACGAGCTGTACGACAACCCCGAGTGGTCGGTGGGCACGCCCGGCAGCCCGCCCGCGCGGCGCCGCACGCGCCCGCTGACGTACACCAAAGCCCTCATGATGGAAGAGGCCGCCAAGGCGCAGGCCTATGGCTGTCAGGCCCTCTATCTCGACCCGGGCTGGGATGTGGAGTTCGGCTCGCTGATCTGGGCCGACGAGTGGATGGGCGACATGCGTGCGTTCGTGGCCGAGGTGCGCGAGCGCTTCGGGCTGAGCGTGTCGCTGCACTGCCCGCTCGCCACGTGGACAGCGGTGGATGGGCGCGGCACTTCGTATTGGCCGGCCGAGGCGGCGCGCATGGCGGCGGACGGGCAGTTGCTGCCGGGCACGCTGTGCCAGACCGCGCCGCAATACCTGGACGAGGCGGCGCGCCGGATGCTGGCGCTGTGCGCGGGCGGCGCGCAGTTCCTAATGTTCGACGGCAACGCCTGGGGCGGCGAGTGCTGGAACCCCGACCACGGCCACAGCGTCCCGCAGACCTACAACGAGCACTGCGCCGGCAACATCGAGTTGACGCGCCGGATTCACGCCGAGTATCCCGAAGTGCTGATCGAGATGCACGACGCCATCGTGGCCGGGATGCGCGCGCGCTACACGCCGGTGTATTACGGCTACGGCCTCCCCGGCAGCTACGACGAGAACTGGGGCTTCGAGCTGATGTGGCAGCCGATGGAAGAGATTGAGACCGGGCGCGCGCGCGCGCTGTATTACTACAACCTGGGCTGCAACGTGCCGGTCTACCTGCACGTCGACCTGCGCAGCGACAACGAGCACGCCCTAATTCTGTGGTGGTACGCCTCCACCTGCCGGCACCTGGGCATCGGCGGCACGCACCCCAACCCGCACATCGCGGCCCTGCACCGGGCGTCCATGCAGACTTATCGCCAACACGAGCGCTTCTATAAAGAAGGCGAGTTCTTCGGCATCCACGAGGGCTTTCACGTGCACGTGCTGCGCGACGAAGGTGCGTTCGTCATCAATCTGTTCAACCTGTCGGACACAGCGCGCGTGATCTCGGGCGCCGTGCCGTTCGACCTGCTGGGGCTAGACCCCGACCGCTGGTACGTCAGCCCCTACACCCACCCGGAAGGCTTCTTCGGCGGGGGGCTGTTCTACCTGAACCGGCGAGTGCCGGCCTGGGGCACCGAGGTGCTCAAAGTCTACGCGCTGCCGGGGATGTAGATGTAAGCGGGCTGGCGCGAA
>JBBRZY010000693.1:0-3119 GCA_038252885.1 Anaerolineales bacterium
GGTGGACAAGCCCACCCACCCCTGGTAAAAATTTCTGGTTGGCCCAAAACGGCAGCGGCCCGAAGGGGCGTGTAAACCTGCTGGCGGCAGGGATACGCGCGCGGGCCAGGAACTGCGGCTGCGCGCCTAACGAGCGAAGGCGCGCATATGGGCGACCCCATGACCAGCGCGCGTGACTGCGAAGCCCCGCGGTCCGGAGGTCTTGGCCCCCAAACTGAAACACACCGCGGGAGGCTAACCATTTGCAATTGTTGGCCTTTATCGGTTAGAGTCACGCTAGGTGGGCGTGACGGCCGCCGCCGAACGACTTTGGCGACTTGTCACACTATCCGAGTCGGGTGTACAGTGCCCGGATGTGACATCCCCGGCTAACGCGCTGCCAGGCGCGCTATCTCTAGGAGGCCCAATTTAGATGCCAACCGTGCTAGAGGTGAAAGACCTCGTCACGCGCTTCTACACCCCCGAGGGCGTGGTGCATGCCGTTAACGGCATCAGCTTCGACCTGGACGAAGGCGAGACGCTCGCCATCGTGGGCGAGAGTGGTTCGGGTAAGAGCGTGACCATGCTCACCCTGATGAAGCTCATCCCGGAGCCGCCCGGCAAAGTGGAAAAGGGCGAGGCCTTCTTTATGGGCAAAGACCTGCTGAAACTCTCGAACGAAGAAATTCGCCATGTGCGCGGCGCGCAGATGGCGATGATTTTTCAAGACCCGATGACCTCGCTTAACCCGGTGCTGACCATCGGCAAGCAGATGATGGAGCCGATGCTGCTCCACCTGGGCATGAACAAGGCCCAGGCCAAAGAACGCGCGATTGAGCTGATGCGCATGGTGGGCATCCCCAGCGCCGAGAGCCGGCTAGAGGACTACCCGCACCAGTTCTCGGGCGGCATGCGCCAGCGCGTGATGATTGCGATGGGGCTGGCCTGCACCCCGCAGGTGCTCATCGCCGACGAGCCGACCACCGCGCTCGATGTGACCATCCAGGCCCAAATTGTAGAATTGGTGAAGCGCCTGCGCCAGGAACTGGGCATGGCGATTATTTGGATCACGCACGACCTGGGGATTGTGGCGGGCATCGCCCACCGGGTGCTGGTGATGTACGCCGGCTTCATCGTCGAGCGCTCGCTGGTCAAAGACCTGTACGCCCACCCCCAGCACCCCTACACGCGCGGGCTGCTCGGCTCGCTGCCGCGCGTGGACGCGGTGCAGGGCACCCGGCTGGTCAGCATTGACGGCCTGCCGCCCGACATGCTCAAGCCGCCCTCCGGCTGCCCGTTCGCGGCCCGCTGCCCGTATGTATTTGAACAATGTGCCGAGAACCCGCCGCTGCTGCCCATCAGCCCTGGCCACGACGCCGCCTGCTGGTGGGATATTGACGAAGGAAAGCCGCGCTATGACCGCTAGCCCTTCCACCGCGCCGGCCGACAGCGCGCCGCTGCTGCGCGTGGACGATCTGAAAGTGCACTTCCCCATCCGGCGCGGCGTGCTTCAGCGGCAAGTGGGGGCCGTCAAGGCGGTGGATGGCATCACTTTTGAAGTTCGCAAAGGCGAGACGTTGGGCCTGGTGGGCGAGAGCGGCTGCGGCAAGTCGACCACTGGCCGCGTGATCTTGCAGCTCTTCCGGCCCACCGCCGGGCGGGTGTTCTTTGAGGGCGAAGACCTGACGGCCCTGCGCGGCGAAGACCTGCGCCGGAAGCGCCGCCGGATGCAGATGATCTTTCAAGACCCGTATGCCTCGCTCAACCCGCGCCAGACGGTGGCCGAGATTGTGGGCGAGCCGCTGGAAGTGCACGGCATCTCCTCCGGCCAGGAGAAGGATGACCAGGTGCAGAACCTGCTGAAAATTGTGGGCCTCAACCCGCAGTATTCCAAACGCTTCCCGCACGAATTCTCGGGCGGCCAGCGCCAGCGCATTGGCATTGCCCGCGCTTTGGCGCTCAGCCCCTCATTTATCGTGTGCGATGAACCAATTTCGGCCCTGGATGTATCTATACAGGCGCAAGTCGTCAACTTGCTGGAAGATTTACAGAAGGAACTGGGCCTGACCTATCTGTTTATCGCCCACGATTTGAGCATGGTGCGCCACATCGCCGACCGGGTGGCGGTAATGTACTTAGGCCATTTGATGGAAATGACCGGGCGCGATGAGCTTTACAATAACCCGCTGCACCCGTATACCCAGGCGCTGTTGTCGGCGGTGCCAGTGCCCGACCCATATGTAGAGGAGCGCCGCCAGCGCATCATCCTGATGGGCGATCCGCCCAGCCCGGCCAACCCGCCCAAGGGCTGCCCCTTTAACACGCGCTGCCCGCTGGCGATTGACATTTGCCGCGACCAGCGGCCAGACTGGCGGGAGGTGAGCGCCGGCCACCAGGTGGCCTGTCATCTCGTGTAAACTGGTTTCGGGCGGCTGTTTGGCCCGGCACCCCAGCGCCTGCCAGGGTGCGTCTATGTGGTTACAAGTCTCGGAGCAAATGTTCTGGCCCGCCGCCCTGGGTGGCGCTAGAATTTATTGGCCTGTGCCAGGCAGGCCCGAAACCCATGCCTGAAAGGAGGTGAGGCCCATCGTGCTGTGAAAGCCGCCGGTGGCCCGACCAGGGGCCACGAATAGGGTTCGACCTGATTGGAGTTTTTTGTTTCTAGGAGGAGAGTAGATGCTTAACCAAAAACGTGTGGCGATGTCGCTCGGCCTGACCGTCATCGCCAGTATGCTGTTGGGCGCCTGCGCCCCAACGTCTGGTACCCCGGCCATCGCCGCGACGGCCCAGGTCATCATCCAGACCCAGATCGTAACTGTCGCCGGCACACCGGAAGTGCACGAAGTGGTCGTCACGGCCACCCCCGGCGCGGTTGAAGAAATGCCGGCCGGCGAGTACAACTCGGCCGATCCGACGAGCTACCTGCATGTCACCTTTGGCGACATTGACACCCTCGACCCGGCGCTCGACTACGAGACCGCGGGCGGGACTGTGCTGATCAATAGACTCTATCGAAAATAAGGTAAGCTTGGCATGTGCTTACCTACGAGATACTCAAGAAGAAGCCGAAGAAGTTGCTGGCCTTGACTGGCTTGGCCCGGCGCGAATTTGACGAGTTGCTGCCGGTCTTTGCGAAAGCA
>JBBRZY010000694.1:0-3118 GCA_038252885.1 Anaerolineales bacterium
CACACCCCCCAGCCCAACGCCGCCGCCCCCAGCAGCGACCCCACAAAGCTCACCAGCCGCCCGGTCCACAACTGCGGCCCAAAGGCCCACACCAACGGCACGGTCAGCATGTGGAACAGCGGCGGGTAGATCGAAGTGTAAAACGGAAACACCTGGCTGTCGCGGTAAGGCCACTCGCCTTGCGCGTGCAGCACGGTGTCGTACAGCTCAAAGCCTTCGCCCTGGTCGTAGTCGTACGGAAAGCGCAGCAGCGCGGCGGTGTAGTCCACGTACACCGCGAACTGCGCCACCAACGCCAGCCCGGCGACGATAAACAGCGTCAGCGCCGCCAGCCGCCACGGCCGGGGCAGGGCGCTCAGCAGCCCACCGCGCGCGGGCGCAACCGTCACTCGCGCCGGCGCGCTCAAGCCGGACGATTTCCCATCGGCCACAGGCTCAGCCCCAAGACGAAGACGACGGCCGCCGCCGCCAGCGCCTGTCGCTGCGCCGGGCCCAGGCCGCCGAACCGCCCGGCCCCCACCACGTCCGCCGCCAGCGTGACCACGGCCAGGCCCAGCCCGGCCAGCAGGCACAGGCCCGCCACTTGTCGTTTGGTTAAGGGTGGATCAGAGAACACACCGCGATTATAGCATTGCGCCTTTCTGGCCCGCGCTCACGTCAGCGGCCTGCAACCCCGCGCGGGGCGGCGCGTAATAACCAGTGACTTGCGCTGCTATTGAAAGGTATCGTTTATGAACGCCGAACCCATCGTTGAACCGACTCTTCCGATCCCGACTCAGGATGAACGCAACTGGGCCATGTTGGCCCACCTGACCGCGCTGCTGACCGTGGGCGTGGCCGCCACCACCGGCGGCGTGGGCTACGTGGTGGCCCTGGTCGTGCCGCTGGCGATGTATCTATACTTCGCCGGGCAGTCGCGCTACGTGGCCTACCACGCGCTGCAGGCCACCGTCTTTCAGGCGTTGGCCGGCATTGCCTACGTGCTGCTGACCGGGCTGGTGGGTTTCGCCATCGCCGCCGCGTGGACCGTCACCGGCGTGCTCTCGGTCATCCTCATCGGCCTGCTGCTGCTGCCGGTGGCGCTGGGCATTACGCTGCTGGGCGTGGCCCAGATTGTCGGCCTACCTGTGCTCGGCCTGGTCTACACCCTGCGCGGCGCGTACCTCACCGCCCAGGGCCGGCCGTTCGCCTACCCGGTGGTCGGCGCGCTCGTCGCCCAAAGCCTGCACCAGGCGAGCTAAGAGCAGCGACTGCCAGGTACAACAAAAAAGGGACCGGCAATGTTGCCGGTCCCTTTTGAGTTCGGTTTGCGTGGGCGTTAGCGGATCGGCAGAAACCGCGCCGCCAGAAACACAAAGCCAATCGGCACGATCAGCGTGACCCAATACCACTTGCTGTCGTGGCGCAGGTGCATGTAGAACAGCACCACCAGCAGCGCTTTGATGATGGCCAGGGCGATCAGCACGACCACCTGGACGATCTCCACAATCGGCAGCGCGGCGACGGCCACTTCAATCGCCGTCATCACTGCCAGCCAGACGAAGACCATCAGGTAGGTGCGGGTCGAGATGTGGTGCGGGGCCGCCGGGGCGGCAGTGGGGGCGTGAGCGCTCATGCTGTAGTCCTAGATAAGGTAGACCAGGGTGAAGATGATGATCCACACCACGTCGACAAAGTGCCAGTACAGGCCGAAGATTTCGATGCCCTGGTGCTGTTCCTTGGTGAAGCCGCCGCCCGCCGCCCGGAAGATCAGCGCCAGGCACCACACCACCCCGATGATGACGTGCAGGCCGTGGTTGCCGGTCAGGATATAAAAGGCCGACGCAAACGGGCTGGCGCCGAAGGTCAGGCCCTCGCTCACCAGCTTAGAATACTCGTAAGCCTGCACCCCGACGAACGTGGCTCCCAGCAGCGTGGTCACGATCAGCCACAGCACCAGCCCGCCGCGCTTGCCTTCCTGAATGCTGTTCAGGCCCAGCACCACCGACAGGCTGCTGACCAGCAGCAGGAAGGTGTTGACCGACACCAGCAGCAGTGAGCTAAGGGGCTCGGTCAGCAGCGCGTGGTCTTCTGGGCGCACCGACCAGATGGCTACCACCCGGCTGATGAGCATGCCGAAGATGATGACCTCGGTGCCCAGGAAGCACCACATGGCAAACTTGGCCGCCACTTCCGGCGTCTCAGAGCCGTGGATGCGCTCGCGCACATTGCCGACCAGCCAACCGCCCGTGCCGATGACGATCAGCGCGAGGCCGCCCGCCACCAGCCAGTAGCTGCCCGTCATGAAGCCGATCAGCGCGCCAAAGGCCATTAGCCCCAGGCCCAGGCCCAGCAGCATGGGCGTGAACGACGGCTTCGGTAGGTGAATAGCGTGGCCGTGTTCGGCCACGTGCGGGTCTAGCGGTTGGTCCATTCCGAGTGCTCCTACGTTGGGCTGGTGATGTAAGCGTGAGACGGGGGCATTCTATCATCATCGCCGGGAGATGCAAGCTGGGGCGCTATTGGTGATATTTGACGCAATCCCATCCTTTGCATATAATCCCTGAAACCTGTCACCTTTTTTGACACACAAAATCAGCGTCATCTTTGCCCGGAGGCTAGTTTGAAAAAGCGTTCCCCTCGCCTTTGGCTTATCGCTATCGCGGTCATTGGGCTGGCAGCCTTAGCGATCCCGCTGGCGATTGCCGCCGCCCAATCTGGCCCGACCGTTGCCTGCCCGCCCAACTGCATGGTCTCGTTCGACATGCCCTCGATCTTCGAGCCGGCCTCGTATGAGACCGCGCGCATCGATGAGCTTAACCGCTTCATCCTGATCGTGGCCGCCATCATCTTTGTGCTGGTGGAAGGCATGTTGTTCTTCGCCGTCTGGCGCTTCCGCAACCGCCCGGCCGAAATGGCCGTGCAGGTCCACGGCAACACCAAGCTCGAGATCGCCTGGACCGCCGCGCCGGCCATCATCCTGGCCGTGCTGCTGGGCTTCACCTTCAAGACCATGGGTGAGGTCAAGGCCGTCACCAGCGAAAACGTCATGCACGTCACGGCCATCGGTCACCAGTGGTTCTGGGAGTTCCGCTACCCGGACCTCAACATCACCACCGCCAACGAGCTGGTCGTGCCG
>JBBRZY010000695.1:0-3104 GCA_038252885.1 Anaerolineales bacterium
GCCGCTTCTGGGTAGTGCTGCCGGTGGCGGCGGTGTGCCTGGTGCTGCAATACATCGCCACGGGGCTGGCCGTGCTGGGCTTTGCCGTGCTCCAGCCAGTGTCGGTCATGGAGGAGTTTGTGCGCCTGAACCCGCAAGCGGTGGTATCGCTGGCGCGCGAATTTGGGCGGCTGAACGGCTTTAGCGAGCAGATCGGCTTTCAGCAAGCGTGGATCATGTGGCTGTCGCTTATCCCGCTGGGGCTGGTGGCGCTGCTGGATTTGTGGCCCGCGCTACGCGCCCGGCCATGGCTGGCCGCGCCGGTCTACAGCGTCAGCCTGGTGGTGGTGTGCTATGTGCTGCTCCAGCGGCTGCCGCACTTCTGGCCGGCCGGCGGCGTGACGCTGGTGCATTTGCTGCTGGCGATTGTGATCGCCGGGGCGGGCGGGTTGGTGACAGCCTTCTTGGGCCTAAAGCTCGGCAGTTTGGCCGACAAGATGTAAGGCCCATAGAGCGCAAGATTGTGCAAGACACCCGGCCGGGGCTGGGGTAAAGTAAGCGCATGGCTACCACTGAAGGGGCTTCCGGCGATTGGGCCCGCACCTGGCTGGACCCGTATTTGGACCTGCGGCTGCTGCAGGCCCGCTACCGCCGCCACGCCTACCCGCGCCACAGCCACGACTACTACGTCATCTGCCTGATTGACCAGGGGCGGCAGTCGTTCATGTATGCGGGCGGCCGGCAGTTCACGCCAACCGGCGGCCTCATCCTGATCAACCCCGGCGAAGTCCACACCGGCGAGCCGGCCGCGGCCGAGGGCTTCGCCATGCGCTGCCTGTACCCGAGCGTGGGGCTAATGCAGGCGGCGGCGCTGGGCCTGACCGGCCAGCCGATAGACTTGCCGTTGTTTGGGCAGGTGCGGGTGGACGACCCCGAAAGCTTCGCCGCGCTCTCGGCGCTGCACACCGCGCTGGCGGGCGGCGCGGGCGCGCTGGAGAGCGAGAGCCACTTCACCTGGACGCTAGGCCGGCTGTTCGCGCGCTACGGCGACCACCGCGCCCACCTGCCAGCCCTGGGCCACGAGCGCCAGGCGGTGCAGCGCGCGCGGCGCTTTATTGAGGAGCGCTACGCTGAGGGCGTGAGCCTCAACGACCTGGCGGCGCACGTGGCCCTCAGCCCCTATCACCTGCTGCGCGCCTTTCGCGCCGAGATCGGTTTGCCGCCGCACGCCTACCTCGACAGCGTGCGCGTGCGCCAGGCCGAGCGCCTGATCGCCGCGGGCCAGCCGCTGGCCGAGGTGGCCGCCGCCACGGGCTTTAGCAGCCAGAGCCACTTGACCCATCACTTCAAACGCTTGATCGGTGTCACCCCCGGCCAGTACGGCCGCCCCGTCTAAATTCGTTTTTCTTAGTCGTTCGCGAAAACTTACGATGACCACACTTGCGCTGCTGCCGCTGCTGTCGTACGTCTTAATCTCGTCTTTTACCCCCGGGCCGGCCACGCTCTCGACCAGCTCGCTGGCGATGCGCTACGGCTTTCAAGGCACGCTGCGTTACCAAAGCGGGCTGGCGCTGGGCGTCGTGGTGATCATGCTGGCCGGCGGGCTAATCAGCGCCAGCCTGCTCAATTGGTTTCCGGCGGTCGAGCCGGTGCTGCGCTGGGTGGGGGCGGCCTATTTGCTCTACCTGGCCTACAGCCTGCTGCGCGCCAACTACAGCTTTAAGGAACAGAGCACGCCGCCGCTGGGGGTGGGGCACGGGCTGCTGCTGAACCTCTCCAATCCAAAGCTGGTGGTCTACGCGCTGACGCTGTTCGCGTCATTCCTCGCGCCGCTGGCGGGCAACGCGGCCGGGCTGATCGTGGCGGCGCTGCTGCTGGCGCTGGTGTCGGCCGCCTCGACGGCGACCTGGGCGCTGTTTGGCGCGGGCCTCAAGCGCTGGCTGCGCCACCCGCGCACCGGGCGTTGGGTGAACGGGGCCCTGGCGCTGTTCCTGTTGTACGCGGCGGTAGAGTTGACGGGGCTAATTTCGATGTTGGGGTGAGAGATGAGATGGCGTTAGAGAGTTAACTATTTGCGATTGTAATTTGAATATCATACTCAATCCTAAAATCTTTGGCTAGTTCAGCGCCGGCAGATTTGAGGACCCCCGCTTCCCACCAGAATTTTCTTCCAGGCACAATAACGCCGGGGATCAACAAGTTCTTAAACTGTTTATCTAGAACGAACACGGCGGCAGCAAATTCCTTATAGCCAACCATACTTTGTAATTCAGGCACCGATAAAACCAACTCGATCCACTCACGGACCCGAATGTCGTTCCAGTATTCGTAAATATTGTCGGAATAACCCCGCACACACTCTTCGATAAACGCTTGCCAATCTTTAAGCATGCCATGCGGCCACATTTCCCGCGGCCAGCCGCGGCTGGCAAATAAGGCTTGGATGCTTGGCCCAAAATCACTTTCGTTCATTTGGCCCCTGACAGGATATCGTTTTTCATTTAAGGTACCGGCGTATCTGTCGGCTCGGGCGCTTCGGGCGTCGGCGTGGCGGTGCCGGCCGGCACATAGGGGAGGGTCTGACCGTCCACGAGCTGCGCCACATCGGCGGCGGCGCGCGGCTGCAAGCGGTAGTTGGGCGCGCTCGCGCCGGTGGTGGTGAACTCGACGACTGCGCCGACGATGCGCCAGGTCTGGCCGACCTGCGCGGGCGGGCGCGGCAGCCCGGTGGAGGCCGCAAAGAACACGCGCGCCGGACCACTGCCATCGTTCAGCCACAGCGCGCCCTCGTCCACGGCTGTCACGCGCCCGGTGACTTCTACCAGCGCGCCTTCCGTGCCCTCGCCCATTTGCCCACTCGTCACCGCCACCGGCCGCACCGGCGCAAGATCATCGGCCGGGCCGGGATGCACATGCCAACCGTTGCGCACATACAACTGCAACTCGCCGCTGCGATGCCGCAAGTAGCCCAGCACTTGCAGCGTCTGGCCCAACGCCAATGGCGGCCAGTCGTCGCGGCCGAGGTAGACGGTCAGGCCACCGGTCGCATCACCGATATGGACGGTGCGCGGGCTGTAAGTGTTGGGCAGCACGCTCACGCGCCCGACGGCTGTGATCCACGCGCC
>JBBRZY010000696.1:0-3102 GCA_038252885.1 Anaerolineales bacterium
ACCCCTCATTGAGCCTATGAACCCACAGTCTGAAGCGACCGCCGAAGGCATTCTGTACACCGACGAGTACCAGTTGACGATGGCGCAGGTGTACTTTCGCATGGGCCTGCACGAGACGCCGGCGCAGTTCGACCACTTCTTCCGCCACTACCCCGACTACGGCGACCACCAGGCCGGCTATTGCATTAACGCCGGTCTCGAATGGATGCTGGATTGGATGCGCCAGGCGCGCGTGCGCCCAACCGACCTCGACCACCTGCGCGGCCAGCGTGACCGCACCGGCCGCAAGATGTTCGACGAGCCGTTTCTGCGCTGGCTGAGCGATTACGGCAACTTCGACGCCATCAGCCTGGCCGCCATCCCCGAGGGGCGCGTGGTGCACCCCAACGAGCCGCTGACGGTCGTACGCGGCCCGCTGGGCATGGCGCAAATCCTCGAGACGGCGCTGCTCAACCTGCTGAACTATCAGACGCTCATCGCCACCAAGGCGGCGCGCATTCACGCCAGCGCGCGCGGCGGCACGGTGCTCGAGTTTGGCATGCGGCGCGGTCACGCCCAGGGCGTCAATGCCGGGGGGCGGGCGGCGCTGATCGGCGGGGCCGACTTTACCTCCAACGTCGGGCTGTCGCACGTGCTGGGCTATCCACCCAAGGGCACGCACGCCCACAGCCTGGTGCAGGCCTTCATGGCGCTGGGCGAAGGCGAGTTGGGGGCGTTCCGCGCCTACGCTGAGGTCTTCCCCGATGACTGCCTGCTGCTGGTGGATACCATCTCCACGCTGGAGAGCGGGGTGCCCAACGCCATTCGCGTGTTCGAGGAACTGCGCGCTCAGGGCCACACGCCGGCCGGCATCCGGCTAGACTCGGGCGACCTGGCCTACCTGAGCATCCAGGCTGCCAAGCAGCTCGACGCGGCCGGCTTCGACCAGACCAGCATCGTGCTGTCGAACAACCTGGATGAGCTAATCATCTGGCAGATCATCACGCAGATTCAGGACGAGGCCCCGCAGTATGGCGTGGACGCCGACCAACTGATCAAGCGCCTGGTCTACGGGGTGGGCACCGGGCTCATCACCTCGCGCGGCGCGTCGGCGCTGGATGGGGTGTATAAGTTGGTGGCGCTCCAGCAACACGGCGCGTGGGTGCCAGCCATCAAGGTCTCCGAGACGCCGGAAAAGACGCTCAACCCTGGCCACAAGCGCGCCTGGCGGCTATATGACAAGCGCGGCCGCGCCACGACCGACCTGCTGGGCTTGAGTGAGGAAGACCCCGGCAGTATGGAGACGCTGGTACTGCATCACCCCGTAACCCACACGCGCTACCGCAGCCTGCGCCGCGACGAGCTTTCGGCGGTGGAGCCGCTGCTGGTGGACATTCTGGATGAGGGCAAGCTGGTCTATGACCTGCCCGACATCGAGGGCATGCGCGTGGCGCGAAAGGCCGACCTGGAGCGCCTCGACCCCGGCGTCAAGCGCCTGGTGAACCCGCACATCTACCATGTGTCGCTCAGCGAGCGCCTGTGGACTCTGAAGCAAGACCTGACGCAGTCGGCGCAGCAGTCGAAGCCCGGCGTGAACAACAAAGACCTCGACCCGGCGCGATAGGTGACTGCTAGTTGCTCGTGCTGCCAACGAAAAACGATGACGCTATCAGCGCCATCGTTTTTTTGTTTTTTCTGTGCTGTTGCTGCCGGCCGGCTTTCCGACCGGCACCGCCGCTTCGAGCGGCATGGCCGGCATGAGCGTCGCATCGGGCGTTGGCGTGAGTGTGAAGCGCGAGAAGTGGTAGACGATCACGCCCTCGACCACGCCAAACGTATCCTCGCCGTCGAGCACCTGGGCGCGGTCGGAGAGCGCCGTCCAAGTGACCACGCGGGTGTTGCCTTCGCCGCTGGAGGCGTGCATGGTGAAAGTCGCGCCCGCCAGGTCGGCCAGGAAGCCCGCTTGCCACTCGGCCACCTCGGCGTGGCCCACGCGCGTGCGCTCCGGCGTGACCACGGCGGCGTTGTGGGTGTAGCAACTGAGCACGCGCTCTACGTCGCCGGTGTTCAGGGCTTCGAAATAGCGTTTGACTGGCCCATCCACATCCTGGCCACTATCGTCCATCCACCGAAAGCTCGCCACGGCGTCCCACAGCGCGGTGTGGCCGGGGGCGGTGGCGTAGTCCCAACTGTAGAAGTTGGCAGCCGGCAGCTTCAACTGCACGGCGGCTCGCAGGAACTGGCTGAGCTCATCCGGCGCGGCGCGCCAGGTGCCCGCGCCATAGGCCGCGCCGGTGGGGATGATGGGCCGCACAAAGCCGACCAGCGCCGGGTTGTTGTATTCATTGACGGTGCGGGTGAGTTGCTGAGCCGGGTTGTGCGACTGCTCCCAATACACCTGTGGCATCGCCAGGTCGCATTGTTCCAAAAAGGCCGCCCAGGGCAGTTGCGGGTGATAAGTGGGATAGCGGTACGACGACAGCGCCACCAGTGTGTTGGCCGGCAGCCCGGCCCGCAGCGTCGCCATGAAGCGCCGCGCCGCCGCCGCCTTGCCGGGCATTTTGTACTCACTCTCGGCGTCGATCACGTAGCCGTCGAGTTGCAATTCGCTCACGCGCCGCAGCGCGATCTCGGCCTCGTCCACCGGCTGGTCGCCGTAGACGTAGTGCCAGCCCCACACTTGCAGCCCGCGCGCGCGCAGCTCGGTCGCCAGGGCCATCGCCCGGTCGCTGCCCAGTCTGTCCACGTTGTAGGTGTACGTGCGCTCGGCCACCTTGATGAGCACATGTGTGGTGCCCGACGCCACCGCCCGGTCGGCAATCGCCGCCGGCACGCCGCCTTCGCAGCGCGCGATCTGCCAGATGAACCAACCTTTTCCGGTAAGTGCCATAGAGTGGGTTGGTGCAATATCGGTGCCAAGCGCGTTGATGGCTTGAGCCTCAGGGCCGCCAAGTCGGCCATTGTGGATCAACAGGCAAGTTGGGGATTTTGACCGGCGCTTGCCCATCCACCCCAAAGGCATACAGGTCGAAGGCCAGTGTTTCCCGCGTGAGTGCCGGAAAGACCAATGTGCGACCGTCCGGCGACCAGCGTGGTTGGAGGTAAGCCCCGGCGGCTTGGTCG
>JBBRZY010000697.1:0-3094 GCA_038252885.1 Anaerolineales bacterium
GGGCGTCTGATGCAGCTCAATAACGCCTGACCCCAGCGCCCCGTCCCCTTCACGAGCCCGAACGGGAGGCGGGTGGCCACCAACCGCCTCCGCCCTGTGAGTTCCCTCGCATCGCATCTCTCAAATTCCCCTGATGTTTCTTTCATCTGCCGAGGTTTATTGCAGCCTCGCAGCGGCAACCAAACCCAGGCCTTGACTGTGGCGCATTCGTGACAATTCGTGGCCAAAAACCCCTGGTGATCGAAAATCTGCCCCTTTCAACTCATCTTCCTCCCACCACCATTTTTCGCCATTCCTTGATTAAACCCGCCCCCTGTGCTACTATGCCGACCGCGCCGGGGACGTTCATCGCCCCCATGCTTTCTGCTCCAACTAGGCCCGCGCTCCCAGCGCCCGCCGAACCGGGCATATCCCATAGAAAGGAGGTAGTCCACATGCGCAACTATGAAGTCATGTTCATCGCTCATCCTGAGTTAGATGAAGCATCGCTCACCGCACTCGTGGATAAAGCTAAAGGCTGGGTAACCACCTCAGGAGGCCAAGTTGTTCAGGTCGACCTGTGGGGCCGCCGCCGTTTGGCTTATCAGATCCGCAAGCAGACCGAAGGCCAGTACATCTTGATGCAGACCCAGCTCACCGCGGCCGGCACGCACGACGTCGAACGCAACTTCCGGCTGACTGAGCAGATCATGCGGTTCCAGATCATTCGCAACGAGAACTAGGCCAGCGGCGCAAGGCAACGCGCCAAGGAGAGACCCATGAGCCGCGGTTTAAACAAGGTCATGATCATCGGCCACCTGGGCCGCGAGCCAGAGATGCGCTACACGCCCTCCGGCCGCCCGGTCACCTCCTTTAGCGTTGCCACGACCCGCACCTGGAACACGCCCGACGGCGAGCGCCGCGAAGAAACCGAATGGTTCAACGTGGTGGCCTGGGGCAACCTGGCCGAAATCTGCAAGCAGTACCTCGCCAAGGGCCAACAGGTCTACGTCGAGGGCCGGCTGCAGACCCGCCGCTGGGAAGATCAAGAAGGCAAGAAGCACTTCACGACCGAAGTCGTCGCCAACGAGATGATCATGCTGGGCGAACGCCCAGCCCGGCCCGCCGGCGGCGGCGAAGGCGCGCTCGCTCCTGAGCCGCCCATGGATGAAGACGAATTCCCGTTCTAGCCGCTCACCCGGCTTAGACCTTTGGATTGGAGTATCACCGTGGAACAAGAACGCCGGCCGCGAGGCCGAGATGAAGAAGGCGGCGACGAAGAGGGTGACGATCGCGGGCGCGGTGGCGCGCGGCGCGTTCGGGTTTGCCAATTCTGCGCCGAGAAGAACAAACCGATCGACTACAAGAACATCGATCTGCTGCGCTCGCTCGTGTCTGACCGCGGCAAGATTCGCCCCCGCCGCCAGACCGGCACTTGCGCCCGGCACCAGCGCCTGGTGGCCGAAGCCATCAAGCGCGCCCGCCACATGGCTATGCTGCCGTTTGCCGGCGAGTTGTCGCGCTAACGCGCCGCGCTCGTTTGGCGCGCCTGGCGCCCGCCTTACCGGCTGGGCATAGGCGGCGTCTCGCCCGTGGGCGGCGCCCCTATGCCCAGCTTTTATAACGCCTGCGCCCGGCCTGTATCCGTGGATAAGGAGTGAGTCGATGAGTAAGTCTGGGGCGGCCCCCCTACCGCCGATAACCCGCAAACACCGCGCCCGCGCCGACCGCGACCGCCGCCAGCGTCAATTGCTGCTCTACAGCACCATCGCCGTCGTCGTGCTGGTCGTCGGCGTCATCGGCTTTGGCATCTTCGACCAGGCCGTGCTGCGCCCGCGTCAGGCCGTCGCCCGCGCCGGCGACACCGCCATCCTTAAAGGCGATTTTGTTAAGGCCGCCAAATTTCAGCGCTTTCAGTTAATTGCCCGCTACGCCCAGGTGCAGCAGGCCATTGATGTCTTTGGCGCACAGGATTTCTTCACCCAGCAGCAGCAGCAGGTGCTGGTCTCGCTCAACGACCCCGCCAGCCTCGGCCGTGACGTGATTGATAACTTGGTGGACGACGTGCTCATCCGGGCCGAAGCCGCCCGGCGTGGCATTACTGTCAGCGCCGAAGAAGTCGACGCCGCCTGGCAGAAGTTTTTTGGCTACTTCCCCAACGGCACGCCCACCCCCACCATCACACCGACGCCGACCATTACGCCGACCATCACGGCCACGCCCACGACCAACCCGATCTTGGCCGTCACGCTGACCGCTGCGCCCAGCCTGACCCCCAGCCCCACCTTCACGCCGACTGAAACCCTGGCGCCCACGGCCACCAGCACCCCCGGCCCTGGCCCCACAGCCACGGCCACCGGCACGCCGCGCCCCACCGCCACGGCCTACACCACCGAGGGCTTCGCCACGGAGGTGAGCGGCTACGCCGGCGACGTGCGCGCGCAGACTGGCCTGAGCGAGGCCGACGTGCGGGCGCTGCTCGAAGGCCAGCTCTACCGCCAGAAGCTGCAGGACTTGCTCGGCGCGGACGTCCTCACCACGACCGAGGAAATTCACGCCCGGCACATCCTGGTGGCTGACCTGCCGACCGCCACCACCATCCTCATTCGCCTGCGCAACGGCGACGACTTTGAGCTGTTGGCCGCCGAGTTCTCGACCGACAAGACCCCCGGCGGCGACCTGGGTTTCTTCGGCCACGGCGTCATGGATGCCACCTTCGAGGCCGCCGCATACAACCTGCCCCTGGGCGAGTTCAGTGAACCGGTCCAAACCCAGTTTGGCTATCACATCATCCAGGTGCTCGAAACGCGCCAGGTGCCGCTGACCCCCGCCGAGCTTGAGACTGCCAAGCAGAGGGCCCTCACCGACTGGCTCGACGCCCAGCGCTCGGCGACCCTGCCTGACGGCCGCATCACCGTTGAGGTCTACAACAACTGGATTAACGACGTGCCCGACCGGCCCGCCCTCTCGCTCCAGTAATTGCCCCGCCTCCGAATCAAAACAGCGCGCTCGGCCGAAGCCGAGTGCGCTGTTTTTGTTTACGGCTTCACATCAAGCCGGGCTGGCGGTAGGCGGGGCTACTTCAAATGCGCCACGACCGCCGCGTCATCTGACC
>JBBRZY010000698.1:0-3094 GCA_038252885.1 Anaerolineales bacterium
ATACACGGTGACCCCGTGGTCATCTGCTTGCGCCGGCAAGCCCCCCTGCCACACCGTAGCGACGTCGACCGCGTGCCCGCGCGCGTGCAGCTCTTGTCCTAAGAGCTGCGTTTGCCGGTGGGCGCCGCCGATGAACGGTGGATAGTGATCACTAACGAGGAGTATGCGCATCAGCTCAATGACACCGGTTTATTAGTTATGGCCACATTGTCACCCACCGATAAACACGATCAGGCTGGTCCAGACGATATAAGCGCGCCTCAATGGCTCCCTTTCCAACCAGTTCCGGCGGAATGATGAAGGTCGCTTCCCAGATTTCGCCGGGCGCCAGAGTGATCTGGTCGATCTCCCCATCGAGGCCCGCGCCGGCGCGGGCCTCAACCCGGTAGGTCACGCTGGTCAGCTCCGCGCTTTGCACCCCCAGCCGAATCTGCGGCGCGGCCGCATCACCCGCGGGCAGCGCCCAGAACATGGTATAGCCTTGAATGTTCGTGGCGGGCAGCGGGGTGCCGGCCACCAACAGCGCCACCGCGGTCAACAGCCCGGCTAGCCCCAGCAGCGCCCACTGCCTCGGCTGCACCCCGACCTGCGCCCGCCCGGTGGGCTGGGCTGGCCGCCGCCGCCACGCGGCCACCGCACTGCCGGCCACGGTTACCCCGCCCATCAGCCCAGCCCAGCCGGCGAGGCTCAGACGCCCACCCACCGCATAGATGACCACCGCGCCTATGCTGGCGGTGGCCAGGCTCAACGCCACGCTTAACCCGGTGCGTTCAGCCCCGCCGAATGGGCGGTTGGGAAACAGCGCGGCGAGCAGCGCGTAGCCTGGCCCAATCCCCACCAACGGCGCCCAGATGACAAAGCGCAGCAGCGTGGCATTGGGCGCCAGCAGAATAAGCAGACTGAGCAGGCTCAGGCTGTAGCTGATCACCAGCACAGACCGCCTCTGGGCCGGGGTGCGGTTCGGCTGAAACTGTGCGGCCAACGCGTAGATCGGGCTGACACACGCCAGCAGCCCGATGATTAGCAAGCGCACCGCCGAGGCCGTAGTGGCCAGCAGGATGAGCAGGCCGGCCGCCTGTAGCCCGCATAGGGCTAACAGATCACGGTTGGGGCGCAGCATGGCTTATCACCTGTATGTCATAGATGACCAGATTGCCGGCATCGAAGATCCGGCCCACTTGCGGCAGATCATCGAACTTGGCATAGATCTCCGGCGACAACAGTTCGTCGTCCGGCAATTGATCTCCCGCGCCGCGGTCAAAGAAGTAACCGAGCATGGCATTAGTGCTGATGCGCCGCCGATCCATCACCAAGTAGTCAATCTTCGTCGCCGCCAGCGTCTCGAACTGCCAGTCTTGTAGAAAGTGCGCGCTAAAAATGCTCTTGACGCTGTTCACCGCGGTGACATAGGCCAGTTGGCCGCCCTCCGCGAAAAGGTAGCGTCCGGGCGCTTCTTGCGCGGCGATGTGGTGATCGGGTCCAACATAGGTTTGCATCCAATCCGCGGCGGCCCACCCGGCCGGCCTTAAGAGTTGCTCGCCCACCACCACCATATTCGGCTGGGCGGTGCGCAAGAGCGGCGGCCAGCCGGCAATCACCCCACCAAAGGTGACAATGGCGGCTGCGGCGGTGAGGCCCAAACGCAGGCCCCGGTGAGACGGGCGGGGCAGCCACCGGGGGGGCCGCCCCCCCGCCAAAACCAAAGCCAGGCCGATGAACAAGAATTCTGACGATCGGTTGCTGATCTCCCAAGCCTTGGGGACAAAGCGCAGGCCCAGCAGCGCAAAGTAAGCCAACGCGGCGCCGGTGAGCAGGAGCGCCAGCGGCTGATGCAGATGGCGGCGCCAAATTTGGCGCAAGCCAAACGGCAGGCCCGCCAGACATAGCAGCACCGCTGAAATGCCGGTCAGTCGCTCCCAGACGGGCGTCGTCACCGTGCCGCTTGAACTTTGAAACAACTCGCGACCGGTGCTTTCACCCGCCAGGGTGCCCATTAATGAATTCAACGCCTCTTTCAGCACGGGCGTCAAGTAGGCCAGCGTGAGGGTCGCGGCATAAAACAACCAGAAGGCTGTAGCGATCAATGCAATCAACGTTAGGAGCGCCAAGCCTCCGCTGGGCGCTTGCTCGGCGGGGACGGGGGCCGGCTCGCCGGTGAGCGCGCGCGCGGCTGTGAGCAGCCGGTGGCCCCGCCGCTGGGCGTCTAGCCAGGCCAGCGCCGCGCCGGCGGCGCGCACCAGCCACAGGCGGGCCGGAGACGCCAAGAGCGTCCACCCCGCCAGGCTGGCCACCAGAAAATAAGCCGTCAGGTGGTGGGTCACCACCACGGCCCCGGTCAAGAGCAGGGCCGTCACCGTCAGGCTCCAGTATTCGGCCGGCTGCTTGCGCGCCTCGCGGCGGGCCACCACCCACAGCGTTAAAATGGCCAGGGGCAGCGCTAATGACTCGTACGAGAACTGCGCGCTCCAATAGATGAAGTTGGCATTGGCGGCATACAGCACCGTGGCCAGGCTCGCCGTCCGGGCCGAACGGCTGACTTGTTCAAAGAGCAGAAACAACCCCACGCTCATGATCAGCCGCGCCAAGCCCACCACCACCAGGCCGGCCCCGAACCCGTCCAGATCCGCTAGTTGCCTCACGGCGGCGGCCGCCGCTTCCAGGCCCGGATAAAAGGGAGTAGCGGGCAGGATGGTGTTCTCACTAAATAGCCGGCCGGTTTCAAATATCCGGTTGGCGTTGAACAGGTGCACAAACTCATCGGCATAGGTCAGCGCGAACGGGCTCTGCATGACCTTAATCAAATACAGGCTCAAGCCAAACATCACCGCCAGGCCCAGGCGTTCCTCCCGCGCCACACGCACGGCCAAGAGCCGGTAGGTCACCGGCGCCACAATGGTCAAGAGCCCCAGCCAGAACAGTGGACCGGCGGCTGGCAGCCCTTGGCGTGACAAGGCGTTGGCCAGCGCGATGATCAGCAACCCCAGCGCCATGATCACCGCCAGCAGCGGGAATTGGCCCCAGCGCGTGGCCGGGGCCGCCGCGCGGGTCAGCGAAGCGCGGGTGCGGTGGGCCGGCTTAACTGCCAGGGCCGCGG
>JBBRZY010000699.1:0-3087 GCA_038252885.1 Anaerolineales bacterium
CGACTTCCAACTCAGCGCCATCGCCGCGGGCGCGCACGATACCTACCTCCGCCAATGGGCGCGGGCCGCCCAGGCCTGGGGGCACCCCTTCCTGATCCGCTTTGGTTGGGAAATGAACGGCGACTGGAAGTATCCGTGGAGTGAACAACTGAACGGCAATCGCGCCGGCGACTATGTGAAAGCCTGGCGCCACGTGCATGACCTCTTTGCGGAAGCCGGCACCGCCAACGTCACCTGGGTGTGGTGCCCCAATATCTCCGGCGGTACCACCCTGCCTTACGCGAGCCTCTACCCGGGCGACGGCTACGTGGATTGGACCTGTTTAGATGGGTTTAATTTTTACCCAGCTTGGATTGATTTCGACACGGTCTTCACGGCCCACGGCATTGACTGGCTTGGCGACAGCTACGCCCAGGTCCTGGCCATCGCCCCGCACAAGCCAATGATCATCGTCACCGGCTCGCTCGAAGCGGGTGACGGCGGCGCACAAAAGGCGGCCTGGATCACTGACGCTTTCACGACCCAACTCGCGAATGGCTTCCCGGCGGTCGGCGCCGTGATCTGGTTTAACTGGGACGGCGATGACGCCAGCCACGCGACGCTGCCGATCGAAAGCTCGGGGGCGTCCTTGGCGGCCTTCTCAGCGGCCATTCAACCCGACTACTTTGCCGGCAATGAGTTCTCCCAGCTAGACACAGCCCGCGTGGCGCCCCTGCCTTAGCGCGCGCCTTGCCGCCCCGCAGGCGGTTGGCTGCGTCGCAACGGTCGAAGCCCGGTATATGCCCTGGGAAATTTCGGTTTGACCGGCGGTGTGGGTCTACAAACGCCCAGGCCCGCTCTAATCAGCAAGGTGCTGATCGGAGCGGGCCTGGGCGTTTGCGACGGCTGAACGGATGGTGTGCGGCTGGTTGGCGGCCAGGCTACGGCGCTGGGATCGGCGAGATGTCGAGGGTGCTGAACTGGTTGGCGGCGAAGTAGCTTGACCCGATGGCCTGCTCGAACGCATCGGTCGCGGCCCTGGAACTATCCAGCGGCAGCGTGGCATGCACCGGGTTGTTCGCGTCCCAGTTGAACCACACCACGGCTTTGATGTTCGGCATCTCATTCGGGAGCGTGTCGAGCAGCATTTCGCGGATCCAGGCTGCCTTCAGGGCGCCGCCGTCGCCGGCTTCCACTGACGAGGTTTCACCGATCATGATCGGCTTGCTGGGGGCTATGCTCAACAGTTCCGCATAGCTGTTGTATAGCCAGTTGATCCCTTTACCGCTGAAGACCGCGCTGGAGTTGATCCACGCGGTGTAGAAGTTGTAGCCGTCTAGGCAGGTCCAATCCACGTACGCATCGCCCGGATACACGCTCGAATAGGCTAGGGTGGTACTGCCGGAGATATTCGGACACCACACCCAGGTGGCGTTGGTGGCGCCGACCTGCGTGAAGATGTCGTGCACGTGCCGCCAGGCCTGCACATAGTCGTTGGCGTTATTGCCGTTGAGCTGCGCGCTCCACGGGAACTGCCAGTTGCCGTTCATCTCCCAATCGAACCGCAGAAAGAACGGGTGGCCCCAGGCTTTGGCATCCTGCGCCCATTGGCGGATGTAGCTGTCGTGATTGCCGGCCGTGATTGTACTCAGCTTGTACTTCGGCTGGTTGGTCCCCCCGCCGAGCGCCCACGACCCCCAATCGAGCATAGGGATCGAGCCATGGGTGCGCGTGTTGTCGAAGTAGCTGGTTTGAAAACGCGCCATCGCGCCACCCATTTCCCACGGCTGGCCCCAATGCAGGATCGACATGCCCTTATTCACGCTGGCTTCAAAAGCATTGAAAGTGCCGCCGGACTGGAGGCTGGCGCTCGTCGGCGCCTGCGAGTTCACCAAGGCACCCCAGTAAATCTGCGCCTCAGTCGTTGCCGCGCCGCTGCCGCCCGTCACGAGCGGCAGGTAGATTTTGTGGGCCAGGGTGGAAACCAGCTCACCGCCCTGCGCTTTATTCACCGGCTGAACGATTGCAGCCACCACCGGCACGGCCGCCGGCAGCGCCTTAGCGTCTACGGGCAGCACGCCGGCCGAGACCGCCACCAGGACGGCCAGCGCCGGTCGCCAAACAAAGGCATGTAGGAATGATCGGGAAGCTGGCATTGGAATGCTGTGTCGTTATTCTAAGCGGCCGAAGCCGCGTGCCTAATCAGCCAAGAAAACAAAAGGCCTAACACATTGGTAAGTGTCAGGCCCCGGTGGGTCGCCAAAAATGGCTGAAAAGCTGTCCCCGGTGGCCTGGCAGTCTTGGCCGCAGTGTGCGGCTGTAGACCCATAGCGTTGCGTCCCTAGCTTTCGCCAGGTTTGCCTTTATCAGGTTGGGCTGGGGCTCCTATGAGCAAAGCCAGCCAATAAGATAATACTCGCAAATTTTGGTTAGTCAATGGTTAGAATTTCACCCTGACAAGGTGCGCCAAAGGCGGCGGCGACTAGGGATCTGGCCGGTTTTGAGCGCCGAAAAGGATCACACCGTTGCAACTGGGCGTTAATCTCAGTCCGGCCACCGCCGCGGCCAACCCTGCCAATTCGAAGCGCACTTCCCACGTGAGGGTCTCGTTCACTTTATCTTAATAAATTCAACGTGTTTGGTCTTGATGATCTCGGCGATTGATTTCGCTTTGGCGGCGTCGTGCGGCACAGGGCGTGCTCGTTGAATAAGTGATGTGGCTCAGACGGTCAGTGTTACCGCAAAACGGCGATTGCTCAATGCGGCGGCCGGCTCTAAAACAAATACGTGTCGAGGAAGGCGTTGCGGAACTTGCCGGCCGGGTCGAACTGCGCCAGCAGCCGCCGGAAGTCGGGCAGGCGCGCATACAGCGGCTGCAAGCGCTCGGGCGGCAGCGTGAACAGCTTGCCCCAGTGCGGGCGGGCCTCGAAGGGCGCCAGCGCCGCTTCGATCACCGGCAGCAGGCGGCTGACGGCCGGCCAGTCTTTCAGCCAGGTGAAGTGCAGACCCACGCCCGCTTGCCCATAACACGGGCTGAGCCACAGCAAGTCAGCCGCCACCGTGCGGATCTCCGCCACTTGCAGCAGTGGCGCGATCTGCGCCCGCAGC
>JBBRZY010000700.1:0-3082 GCA_038252885.1 Anaerolineales bacterium
GCTGTCACGAAGGCCCTGATCCGAGCCTGTAGCGACGCTGCCGGCTCGGATTTTTTGTTCCCTCGCCCGTTTCCTTGACTCGAATGGGATAATGCTCAAAGTGTCCACCGCGACGTATCCCAACCCGCCCGCCGCCGCGCCCACCAACCGCGGCCTGTTTGTGCAGTACGTGGGGCCGCTGTGGCGGCAAGTGCTGGCGGTATTTCTGCTGCTGCTGCTTGCGATCACACTCCAGTTGCTCAATCCCCAACTCCTAAGTCGCTTCATTGACGCCGCGCAGTCTGGCCAGCCGTTGGCGGCGCTGATCCAATTGGCGGTGCTGTTCCTGATCAGCTCGATCGTGCTGCAAGGGCTGCTGGTGGCCCAGGCCTACCTCGGCGGCAACATCGGGCTGATCGCCACCAACCGCCTGCGGGCACGGCTGGCGCTTCATGTGCTCCAACTTGACCTCGCCTTCCACAACGCCCGTACCCCCGGGGAGCTAATCGAGCGCGTAGACGGCGATGTGGGCACCCTGAGCAACTTCTTCAGCACCTTTGCCGTCCAGATCGTCGGCAACGCACTGCTGCTGCTCGGCGTGCTGGTGCTGTTTTTCACCGTCCACCTGTACGTCGGCCTGGCGATGCTGGCCTTCACCGTGGCGGCGGTGCTCGTTATCAACGCTGTCCGCAACTTGGCCACGCCCTATTGGAATCGCGCCCGCCAGGCGGCGGCCGAATTGTATGGTTTTCTGGAAGAGCGCCTGGCCAGCACCGAAGACGTGCGCGCCAACGGGGCCACGGGCTATGTGCTGCGGCGGCTCTTCGAGCGGCTGCGTCAACGCGTGCGCTGGGATGTGACCGCCAATATCCTGGGCGTCACGACTGGCAGCCTGACGATTGCCCTATTCGCTGTGAGTACAGCCCTGAGCCTGGGATTGGGGGCCTACCTGCACTTGCAAGGTGCGCTCTCACTCGGCACGGTCTATTTGGTTTTTAGCTACAGCCAACTGCTCAATCAGCCGCTGGAACAGTTGACGCGCCAGTTTCAAGATTGGCAACAGGCCGGGGCCAGCCTCAACCGCGTGCGCCAGTTGTTCAGCGAGCAGTCGCGCTTGCGGCCCGGCCCGGCCGCCCTGCCCGCCGGCCCGCTGGCGGTGGAGTTCGAGGCCGTGACCTTTGGCTATGCCGACGACGCCATCCTGCGCGACGTGACACTGCGCCTGGCGCCGGGCGAAGTGCTGGGTCTACTCGGCCGCACCGGCTCGGGCAAGACCACGCTCACCCGGCTGTTGTTCCGGCTGTACGATCCCACCCGGGGCGTTATCCGCCTCGCCGGACGGCCGCTGCCCGAACTGACGTTGGATTCCATCCGCACCCGCGTGGGCATCGTCACACAGGACATTCAACTATTCCATGCCCCCGTGCGTGACAACCTGACCTTTTTTGACCCCTCCATCTCCGATGAGGCCATCCTCAACGCGCTGCGCGAGTTGGGGCTGTGGGAGTGGTATCAGGCGCTGCCGGCGGGGCTGGATACGCGCCTGGCCGCCGGGGGTGGGGGGCTGAGCGCGGGCCAGGCCCAACTGCTGGCCTTCGCGCGCGTCTTCCTCAAAGACCCCGGCGTGGTTGTACTGGACGAAGCTTCGTCGCGCCTCGACCCGGCCACCGAGCAGCGGGTCGAGCGCGCCGTGGACCGGCTGCTCAAGGGCCGCACTGTCATCATCATCGCCCACCGGCTGGCGACCGTGCAGCGCGCCGACACCATCATGATCCTCGAGGGCGGTCAGACGGTTGAAACCGGGCCGCGCGCCACGTTGGCGGCCGACCCGACTTCGCGCTTTGCCCAACTGCTGCAGGTGGGCCTGACCGAGGTGCTGGCATGAGCGCCGCTGCCCCGGAAGCACCACCGGCCAACACGGTTGTGCGCGGCTGGCCAGCCTGGCGCTATGTCTGGCGGCTGGCGCGCTACCGGTTCGGGTTCTTCCTGTTCTCGGGCGTGTTCGCCAGCATCATGTACTACGTGCTGCCGCTCGCGCCGGGGCTGATCGTCAAAGCCTTCTTTGACGAACTCGCGCGTGTTAACGGCGGCCAATTCGCCGGCTGGGGCTGGTTGTGGCTGTTCGTCGCCGCGGCCAGCGTGCGCGCGGCCGCGCTGGTGCTGGCCTGGACGCTTGAACGCTCGGTCCAGCTCATCACCAGCGGACTGCTGCACACCAATCTGCTGCAGCGGATCTTGCAGCACCCGGGCGCGCGCGCTCTGCCGGCCTCGCCCGGCGAGGCCATCAGCCGCTTCCGCGACGATGTGGACTCTGTCATCCGCTTCATCACCTGGACCATTGACCCGCTGGGCCAATTGGCGGTCGTGGTGACAGCCATCATCGTTCTGGGGCGCATCAATGTGTGGCTGACCCTGGCGGTCTTTCTGCCGCTGGCGCTCACCGTGCTGGTGGTCAATCGCGCCAACCGCCGGCTGCGCCGCTACCGCCGCGAGAGCCAGCAATCCATCGGCTTGGTCACGGGTTTGCTGGGCGAGTTGTTCGGCGCGGCCCAAGCGGTGAAGGTGGCCAATGCCGAGCAGCGGGTGGTGCGCTACTTCGAAACGCTCAACGAGGCGCGCCGTAAGGCCGCCCTCAACGATTTGCTCTTCACCGAGTTTCTGCAATCCATCGCCAGCAACGGCGCCAACTTGTGCACCGGCGTGCTGCTGTTGGTAGGGGCGCAAGCCATGCGCAACGGCAACTTCAGCGTCGGCGACTTCGCGCTGTTCATCTCTTATCTCGGCTGGCTCACCGTTGTGTCTGGCATGTTCGGCCAATACCTCACACGCTACCGGCAGATGGCCGTTTCGCTCGACCGGCTTCTGGCGCTGCTGCCCGACGCGCCGCCCGAGACGCTGGTGCGCCATGCGCCCACGTACTTGCGCGGGCCGCTGCCCGAGCTACCCGTGCCGGTCGCCACGGCCGCCGACCGGTTGAGTGAGCTCGACGCCGTGGGGCTTACCTATCACTACCCTGGCACGCCCAATGGCATTGACGGCCTCAACTTGCGCCTGCCGCGCGGCAGTTTCACTGTCATCACCGGCCGCATCGGCTCGGGCAAGA
>JBBRZY010000701.1:0-3079 GCA_038252885.1 Anaerolineales bacterium
AAGAACAATATTCTGAATGAGTTGATGGTCTGCCGTAACGGCGTGGAGGCGCTCGACTGGCTGTTCGCCACCGGGCCTTACGCGGGGCGCGACACGAGCACGCGGCCGGCCGTGATCCTGCTCGACCTGAACCTGCCGCTGCTGAGCGGGCTGGAAGTGCTGCGCCACCTGCGGGCCGACGAGCGCACACAGCTGCTGCCGGTGGTGATCCTGACCTCTTCGAAAGAGGAGCAGGACATGATCGAGGGCTACCGCCTGGGGGCCAACTCGTACGTGCGCAAGCCGGTGGACTTTGCCGAGTTCCTGGAGGCCACCCGCCAGCTTGGCCTTTACTGGCTGATGCTCAACGAAGCGCCGCCGGGTTGACGCCGCAGCGCCCCGGCCCCCCGCGCTAGGCCATCGCTTATAATCCACCGCATCCTATGAAAGCGGTGCTCCTGGCTCTCCTGGCGGTGGTGGTTGGCGTGGCGGTGGCCCTGCTGTATAGCTGGGTGATCAGCCCCGTGCAGTACACCGACACCGGCCCCAACACGCTGCGAGCCGACTATCAGGCGGCCTATGTGGCGCTGGCGGCGCGGGCTTACGGCGTGGATGGCAACCTGGGCCGCGCTCGCACCCGGCTGGCGCTGCTGGGCTGGGCCGACCCGGCCCAGGCGACGGCCGCGCTGGCCCAACGGCTGGCGGCCGAGGGCGGCAGCGCCGAGCAGGTGACGGCGGTGGCGCTGTTGGCCGACGCGCTAAGCGGCGGCCCGGCAGCCGCAACCCCCAGCGCCACCACGGCGGGCCAGCCCGCCGGCGACACGCCCGAGGCCACCGCCTCAGCCACCACCGCCCCAAGCCCCACGCCCCAGCCCACCAACACCGTCGTCCCCTCGATCACGCCGCAACTGCTGCCGACGCGCACACCCACGGCCACGCCGCAGGGCGCGTTCGACTTCAAGGGGCGACAGTTGGTGTGCGACCCAAGGCTGGGCGCGCCGCTGATTCAGGTGCAGACCGAAAATGCCGGCACCGTGCCGGTGGGGGGCGTGGAAATCGTCGTCACCTGGGACGGCGGCTTCGATCACTTCTACACCGGGCTCAAGCCCGACCAGGGTGCAGGCTATGGCGACTTCACGATGACGCCGGGGATCGAGTACACCGTGCACCTGGCCGAGAGCCCGTCGCTCACGGTCGAGGGCCTCACCGTGGAAAACTGCAGCGACGAGGGCGGCGGCACCTTCCCCGGCTCGTGGCTGCTGGTGTTCCGCCAGCCGTAGCACCCTACCCTCCGCTCGGGTCCACCCCATAACACAAAGCTAAATAGTAGGCGGCGTAGTCGCCGTAGTGCAGCGCCGTCAGCACGTGCGCCAGCGCCGACGGGCCGACGCCCGCGACCTCGTCGGTATTGAAGCCGGCGACCATATAGGCCATCCGGCACTGGGCCGTCAGCGCGTCGGCCGGCGCGCTGCTATAAGTCGAGCGCAGGGCCAGCACCATGTGGCGGCGAATGAGCGCCTCGGGTTGTTCGGTGCCGGCGATGGCCAGGTGCGCCACATCGGGCGTGGCGTGCGCGTTGGCGGGCGCGCGGCCCAGGCGGTTGATCTGCGCTGCCCAAGAGTGCGCCACGGCGGTCAGCGGCGCGGCGGCGAAGATCAGCGGCAGGCGGTCCATGAGCTGGCCGGCCATGCGCTTGGCGGGGTTGGCCGATACGGGCGACTCGGCCCGCAGCCGCGCTTGCTGCGCCCGCACTGCCGCCGCTGCGTCTGTCACCTCGTCTGCGCTCGTTGTCGCCAGCCCCAGGCGCGCCAAGTAGCCCAACAGCAGCACCGCCAGCGGCCCGGTGACCGCGCTGGCGGGCAACTCGAATGGCCGCTCGAGGGTCAGCAGGCGCGCGCCGCGTTCGCCGGCGACCTGGGCCGCGCTGGTCGGCTCGTCTTCATCGCCGGCGGGCAGCAGCGCGATCACCAGCGCCCCCGGCCCGACAAAGGCCGGCAGGCCCATTTCACGCCAGACGACGAGCGGCACGGGGCAGGCGCCGGCGACAAGCTCCGCGACCAACTCGGCTGCCAGCGCCCCGCTGCCGACGGCTGCGATGACGACGGCGGTGGGCGGCGCGGCGATCGGCAACGCTGCCGCCTGCGCCCAGGCCGCCTCGATCAGGTCGGGCAGCGCATCAATGGCATTCAGCAAGCGGCGCGAGTCAAGCGCGCGCAGGGCGTCGAGGTCGTCTAGATTCATGGGGAGTGATCCTCAGCCGAGGGGGTTACGGCGCGGGCGGCGCGGACCTCACCGCCAGGTTGTACACCTCGCGCTGCGCCCAGCCGGCGCGTTCGGCCACCTGGCGGGCGGCGTCTTTCAGGCGCAGACCATCGGCCAACAGTTGGGCCACCTCGGCCTGCACCTGCTCCGGCGTCCAGGCGGCCTCGCTTGCGGCCGGCGCGCCGCCGATGACGAGCGTGATCTCGCCCAGCACCGCGCCGGCGGCGAAGTGCGCGAGCGCCGCGCTGACCGGGCCGCGGAAAATTTCTTCGTGCAGCTTGGTCAACTCGCGCGCCACGGCCATGGGGCGGTCGCCCAGCGTGGCCTGCACCTCGGCCAGCGTTTCGAGCAGGCGATGCGGGGCCTCGTAGGCCACCAGCGTGCGGCGCTCGGCCGCCACCGAGGCCAGCAGACTGCGGCGCTCGGCGGCTTTGCGCGGCAGGAAGCCCAGATACACGAAGGCATCGGTCGGCAGGCCAGAGGCCACCAGGGCCGCCAGCAGCGCCGAGGCGCCCGGCACCGGCACGACGGCGTGCCCGGCCGCCAGCGTGGCGCGGACCAACTCAAAGCCGGGGTCCGAGAGGTTGGGCGTGCCGGCGTCTGACACGAGGGCCACGTCGCCGGCTTCCAGTTCGCTCAAAATGTGGTCGAGCTTGGCGAGCTTGTTGTGCTCAAAGTAGCTGGTCAGCGGGGTGTGCAGGCCGAAGTGCTGCAGCAGCAGGCCGGTGCGGCGTGTGTCTTCGGCCGCCACCAGGCGCACGGCGCCCAGCAGCCGCAGCGCGCGCGCGGTCAGGTCTTCCAGGTTGCCGATCGGGGTCGCGATCAGGTACAGCGTGCC
>JBBRZY010000702.1:0-3076 GCA_038252885.1 Anaerolineales bacterium
CCGCCGCAGCCCGGCCGCATTGAAGTACCACCAATCCTGGTACGCGCGCCGCGCCCCGACCTCGGCCAACGGCGCGGCGCTGAACAGTGAGCGGTAGAACAGAACCGCGTCCAGCACAATCAGGCTGCCGCTGCACACGCCGCGGATCGCCGCCAGCGCGCGCAATGGGTCGCGCAGTTGGTGCAGCATGTAGCCCACGAACACCACGTCAAAGCGGCCGATCAGCTCCGGCCGCAGGTCATACACGTTGAGTTGTTGAAACCAGGCTTTGGAGTTGAGCGCTTCGGCGGCGACCTGAAAGGCCTCGCCCGGCGCCGGCTCGTCGTGCGCTTCGGGCGTGGCCGGCGGCCAGCCCCAGCGGTGGTCGCGCGCCGCGCCGCCCACATCAATCGCCGCCACCTCGGCCGCGCCGCGCCGTTCCATCTCGAAGGCCCAAAAGCCGTCGGCCGTGCCCACGTCCAGGCAGCGCTTGCCGGCCAGCGTCTCCGGCCAGGGCATCAGCGCCGGCAGGCGGCGAATGTCCCACGCGCCGGGCGTCAGATCGCCGGCCCCCAGATCGAGCGTGTGCCACCAGCGCGTCCGCGCGATGCGGGCCAGGCGGCCCACCCGCTCGGGCGTCATGCCGGCCGGCGGCGCGCTGCTCATGCCCGCAGTTGGCGAAAGGCGCGCGGCTCCGCGCCGCTGGCCAGATAGGCCACGATCTGTGCCGCACACTCGGCTGTGCTGTGGGTGTGCGTGTCCACTTCCAGGTCGTACACCTCGTGCTGGTGCACCACGAAGTGCTGCGCCCGCGCCTGCCCCAGCGTGCGGTCGGCCCGCGCCACCTCGCGCGCTTCGAGCACCTCCAGCGGGCAGCGCACGCCGATCAGGTAGGCCGGCAGGTCGGCGAATAGCGCCGCGCACTCGGCGACCCAGGCCGGCTCTACCAGCACATGGTCGGCCACCACGTTGTTGCCGGCCCGCGCCAGCGCCGCCTGCGCCTGGTGCATGCCCGAGAACAACTGGTGGCCGTGCGCCCCGCCCGAGACCGCCAGCCCCAGAATGTCATCCCACAGCGGGCGGTTCAGGTAGCGCCCCGGCAGCATGAAGATGAACTTATCAATCCCGGCCTCCAAGTACGGCTCGGCCAGGGCCAGTTGCAGCGCCTTCAGCAAACTGGTCTTGCCGGCGCTCGACGCGCCATTGAGCACCAGGATCGTGCCGGGCGTGGTTGTCACGCTGCCCTTCTAAGCCGCCTTCTTCTCGCTGCTCGGCGCGTGGTGGCCGTTGCTGGCGGGCTTGGCCGCCTCTGCCGCCGCCGCCGGGTGATCGGTGCGCTCGGCCACCGCCGCCACGAACGCGCGGAACAGCGGGTGCGGGCGATTGGGCCGCGACAGAAACTCTGGGTGGAACTGTGTGCCCACCATAAACGGATGGTCAGCCAGCTCGGCGATCTCCACCAGCTTGCCGTCCGGCGACAACCCCGAGAACACCAACCCGGCCTGGCCCAACTGCTCGCGGTAGGTGTTGTTGAACTCAAAGCGGTGACGGTGGCGTTCTTGCGCCACGCTGTCGGCCGGCAGGTCGTAGGCTTCGTCGGCCTTGGTGCCGGGCACCAGCTTGCACGGATAAACGCCCAGCCGCATCGTGCCGCCCAGGTCGGCAATGTCGCGCTGCTCGGGCAGCAAGTTGATCACCGCGTGCGGCGTGGCGTGGTCAAACTCGGTCGAGTTCACGTCTTCGGTGCCCAGCGCGTACCGCCCGAACTCAATGCACATCGTCTGCATCCCCAGGCACAGGCCCAGGTAAGGCACACGGTGCTCACGCGCATAGCGCGCCGCCATAATCTTGCCCTCAATGCCGCGCGAGCCAAAGCCGCCCGGCACCACGATCCCATCGGCCCGTTCCACCTGCTCCCAGCCGCGCCCTTTCTCCAAGTCGGCCGAGTGCACCCACTCGATCTCCACCTCGCGGTCGAGCGCCAGCCCGGCGTGCTTGAGGGCTTCGCGCACGCTCATGTAAGCGTCCTGCAGCTCCACATACTTGCCCACCAGCGCCACGCGCACCGTCGGCTTGGGCTTGAGCGTCCGCGCCACGAGCTCGTCCCACTCGTGCCAGTTGGGCTCAGCCCGCGTCTCCATCTGCAAGCGCCCCATAATGATGCCGGCCACGTTGGCCTGCTCCAGCGCCAGCGGCACTTCGTACAGCACCTGCGTGGTCACGAGCGGGATCACCGCCCGCTCTTCCACGTCGCAGAACAGCGCGATCTTGTGCCGCAGCTCGTTGTTCACCGGGAAGTCTGAGCGGGCCACGATGATGTCGGGGCTGAGGCCCAGCGAGCGCAGTTCGCGCACCGAGTGCTGGGTGGGTTTGGTCTTCAACTCGCCGGTCGCGCCGATGTGCGGCAGCCAGGTGACGTGCACAAACAGGGCGTTCTCGCGGCCCACGTCGGTGCGCATCTGGCGCATGGCCTCCAGGAACGGCTGGCTCTCGATGTCGCCCACCGTGCCGCCGACTTCGACCAGCACCACCTCGGCGCTGGTGGCCTTAGCGACCAACCCAATGCGCTTCTTGATCTCATTCGTGATGTGCGGAATGACCTGGATCGTGCCGCCCAAATAATCGCCGCGCCGTTCTTTACTGATGACTTCGGAGTAAATTTGCCCGGTGGTCACGTTGCACACGCGGCTCAAATTGGTGTCAATGAAGCGCTCGTAATGGCCCAGGTCGAGGTCGGTCTCGGCCCCGTCATCCAGCACATACACTTCGCCGTGCTGGTAGGGGCTCATGGTGCCCGGATCAACATTGATATAGGGGTCGAGCTTCTGAATGGAAACCTTGAAGCCGCGCTCCTTCAGCAGCCGGCCGATGGCCGCCGCCGTGACGCCCTTGCCTACTGAACTGACCACGCCGCCGGTAATAAAGATGTATTTGGTCACTGCATGTCTCCTATATTGTTCCTATATGAGGCACTAAGCATCATAACGCGTTTGGCCACAAAGGGAGCGCGGCCCACTGGGAGCCGCGCTTCCTTAATTCTTCTGATTGAACTGCCCTTCCGGGTTTGGTCCGGCCGGTTTGGGTCTCATCGCAGCGC
>JBBRZY010000703.1:0-3070 GCA_038252885.1 Anaerolineales bacterium
GGCATGGACGCGGGCGGCTTAGTCGGCGGACTGGGCCAGCGCCTCGCGGCTGAGCGGCTGCAACTCGCCGCCGTGCATCTCGAACACGTCGTCGGCTCGCGCCGCGATCTGGCGGCTGTGCGTCACCATGATCAGTGTCTTGCCGGCCTGGCGCGTCATGCTGTCGAGCAGCGCCATGACGCTGTCGCCGGTTTTGTCGTCCAGGTTGCCGGTCGGCTCGTCGGCCAGCACCAGGCGCGGGTTCTGCGCCAGCGCCCGCGCAATCGCCACGCGCTGCTGCTCACCGCCCGAGAGCTTGTCGGGGAACACGCCGCGCCTATCCGCCAGCCCTACCCTGTCCAGTAGGTGCAGCGCGCTGTCGTTCGGGTTGCCGGCCTTGCCGGCCAGTTCAGCCGGCAGGCGCACATTTTCCAGCACCGTCAGGGTGGGGATCAGGTTAAAGAATTGGAAGATGAAGCCGAGATTGTCGCGCCGGAACAGCGTGCGCCCGCGCTGGTTCAGCCGCGTGACGCACACGTCGTCGATGTAGATGTCGCCGCTGCTGGGCATATCGATCCCGGCGATCAGGTTGAGTAGGGTGCTCTTGCCGCTGCCGCTGCGCCCGCGGATGGCGACGAAGTGGCCGGTCTCAAACTCGGCGCTCACGCCGCGCAGGACCGTGCGGGTCTGCGCGCCTTCAAGGTAGTCTTTGGTTACGTGCTCAAGCCGGACAATGGGGGTCATGGTTTTGCTTCTACCAGTGGGTGTGAATATTGGGAATTTTATCACGCACGCCCCAACTTGAACGCGCGTGTAAAATACGAGAGTTCAGCCCTGGAGCAACGGCCGCTATGGCAAAACTGATCGAGGGTGACCGCATCGGCAAGCAAGGCCGACTCGGCGTTGGCTGTTCGGCCGCCGTATTTGACGAAAGCCGGCAGCGCTTGCTGCTGATCCGCCGCACCGACAATGGGCGCTGGGCCGTTCCCGGCGGTTACATGGAGCCTGGCGAGAACTTCACCGAGGCCTGCGCCCGCGAGGTCTATGAAGAAACGGGGCTGCACGTCACTGTCGTGCGCCTCATCAGCGTCAATACCAACCCCCATGCCATCTTGGAGTATCCAGACGGCAATCGTTGGCAGTTAGTGGTGCTGCACTTTGAGACGCAGACCCTCGGCGGCGAACTAACCCCAAGCGACGAATCAAATGACTTTCGTTATGTCACCGAGGCTGAGGCGGCTGCCCTCGACCTTGGCCCGCTCGACCGTCTGCGGCTGGCCGACTCCTTCGTCGCCCAATCGGCCGCCACTATCCGCGATATTATCTAGGGCTTCGTGCGAAGCACCTTCCGATTTCTGACTTCCGCCCGCCAACCTCCGTTATACTTGCCCCATGCACCACCGCGCCCGGCGCTACCGCCTTTTTCTCTTCCTCTTGCTTTTTTCTCTTGCCGCCTGCGCGCCCGACGCTGCGGTTGTCTGGCCGACCCCCGCGCCGACGCCTTACTTCTCGTCTGGTGGTGGCGGAGCGCTCGTGGCCCCGCCGATTGCCACGGCCGCCGACAGCGTGTCCATTATCGCGCCGGGGCCGACGCCCACCGTAGAGGTCATACCCGGCAACGAGGGCCTGACGGCCACGCTGGCCGACTACACCGGCGCAGTCGGCAGCGACCCAACGGGCGCCAAGACCCAGGCCTTTGCCACGCTCGGCTTGTTCGTGGACCCGCACAACACGTTTGGCAACGCCTGGTGGCTGGCCGATGACGGCCGCGCCGACATCTACGAAGTCATCGCCGTCATCCTGTTCACCGAGGGCCACACCAGCTTCGACGTGCGCGAGGCCGTCATGGCGCGCTACTTGTGGTATTGCGGCGGCACCGGCACCACCTGCGAGGGCGCGCCGCTCATTAACTTCCTGTCGTACTTCCAGCCCTGGCGCGAGCCGTGGGTCGGGCGGGGCTTCACCAATGACAAGGCCGCCGTCTACCTCGACCAGGCGCGCGACCTGGTGCAGCAGGCGCCCGGCCTGCTCACCGCCATGATCCCCGGCGCCGATACCTACGTGGCCGACAACAACGCCCTCACGCTGGGCGGCTCGATTAACTGGGGCATGACCAAATTCCACTTCGCCAACGTGCACCCCACCTGGGACGCCTACCTGCGCGCCACGCTTCACCGCCTGCCCAATGGCCCGGCCCGGCTGTGGGTGCTCACCATCAACGATGCCAGCCGCGTGTGCACCAGCCAGTTTCTCTGCCCCGACATGACTCAGTCGCGCCAGTAGCGCGGCCGGTTGGCATATGCAGTTGTAGCGTTAGGGGAGCTTAGACCGCGGCGCCAGGGGGCAGCGTTTTCAGCGCGCGCAGCGTTTCCAGCAGGTGGCGCGCCGAGCGCTCGATCATCTGGTAGGCGATCTCAAAACCGTCCGGCCCGGCGTAGTACGGGTCGGGCACGTCCAAGTCGGGCGTGCCTGGGGTCAGCGGGTCGAACTCGCGCAGCAATTGCACCTTGGCCTGGTCGGCGGGGGAAGGGGCCAGCCGCCGCAGCGCCGTCGCCACCTCACCGTCCAGTGCAATGACATGGTCCAGCCGGCCGAAGTCGCGGGCTTGCATTTGCTGGGCCACCGAGTGCAGCGCGATGCCGTGCGCGCGTGCGGTTTGGCTGGCGCGTGGGTCGGGCGCCTCGCCCACGTGCCACGGGCCGACCCCGGCCGACTCGACTTCGAACTCGGCGTCTAGCCCGGCCGCACTTACTAGACTTACAAAAACGCTCTCGGCCATCGGGCTGCGGCAAATGTTACCGGAACATACAAACGATATGCGGGTTAACGTCATGCCGAAATTATAGCCGGTTGCCGCCGGCGGGCCTCGGCTTAAACGCCCGATTTTGCGCCCAGAATCTTGGAGGCCCGCCGCGCACTTGACGCGGCCGTGCGCCGTCGCCTCCATGCTACAATGCACCCCGCCATGCCTGAACTCGTGCAGACGCCCGATTGGGTCAAAGACGCTGTCTTTTACCAAATCTTCCCCGACCGCTTCGCCCGAAGCGCGTCGCTCGACGCGGTTAAGCCGCACAACCTCGAGCCCTGGGAC
>JBBRZY010000704.1:0-3047 GCA_038252885.1 Anaerolineales bacterium
CTTCGTGATAATTCGTGGCGAAAACTTCCGGTGCTAACCCTCACCCCGGTTGACGCTGCCCCCTTGTTAGCTTAGACTGCCCGCCGGGTAGTCCCTCACTTCGCTGCCGAGGTCACCATGCCGTCTCTGTTTGGACAGTCGTTCACCCGTCAGCAGCTGCTGCGCCGCGTCGGCCACCTCTCCCAGGTGGGCGGCGTGCAGTTGCTGTCTACCGAAGACGGCCCCGCGCGCGGCGTGCGCCTGCTCGAATTTCGCACCGGCACCGGCCTGGTCTTCAAGGTCGGCGTCGAGCGCGGCTTCGACGTCGGCTACTGCGAATATCGCGGCCACTCGTTGGCCTGGATCCCGCCCACCAAGCTGCCCGGCCCCTGGTACTTCGAGCAACCCGACGGCTTCGGCTGGCTGCGCGGCGCGCTCGGCGGCTTCAACAACACCTGCGGCCTGCTGCACATCGGCAACCCGGAAGAGGCCGACGTTTCCCACTACAACTTCCCCGCCCGCCCGGTGGACCGCTACGGCGTGCACGACCGCGCCGCGCTGCTGCCCGGCCAGTTGCGCAGCTACGGCGAGCGCTGGGAGGGCGATGAGTGCCTGCTCGAGGCCGTCGGCGAGACAGTGCAGGCCCAAGCCTATGGCGAGAACCTGCGCCTCACGCGCCGCTACTCCTGCCGCCTGGGCGAGAGCCGCTTCTTCATGCACGACCTGGTCGAGAATGCCGGCCACCTGCGCACCAGCCACATGTATCTCTATCACCTCAACATCGGCTTCCCGTTCGTAGACGCCGGCTCCGAGCTCGTCGCGCCCTTCGCGCCCGACCAGCCGCCGCAAGTGCTGTTCGGCCACGTCACCCAACCCGACGAGTACCGCACCTTTGTGGCCCCGACCCGCAACTGGGTCCAACAGACTTTTCAGCACACCATGCGCGCCGAGCCGGATGGCCGCGTGCCGGTCGCCCTCATCAACCCGGCCCTCAACGGCGGCGCCGGCCTCGGGCTTTACATCGTCTACCGCCGCGACCAGTTCCCCAACTACATCGAGTGGCGCATGATGGGCGAGGGCCAATACGCCGTCGGCATCGAGCCCTGCACCAGCGGCTTCGGCCGGGCCGCGGTCGAGGCCGCCGGCCAGATGATCTGGCTTGAGCCCGGTGACCAGCGCGAATACGATTTGGAGGTCGGCATTCTCGATGGCCCCGAAGCCATCGCCGCCTTCCGCCAGCGCGTCGCCGCCGCGGTGCAGGGCTAAGCACCGCCCATGCCACCCGACACTTACGGTCATACGCCCGCGCGGCAAGCGCTAGAGCAGGGCGATGTCTACGGCCTCGGCCGCAGCGAGGCCCGTGCCGCCCGCCCGCTGGTGCGCCTCGGCTTCGTTGGCGCGGGCGGCGTGGTGCAGTCCAAGCACCTGCCGGCCCTCTGGCGCTTGCGCACCCAGTGGGAGCCGGTCACCGTCGCCGCCCTCGTTGAGCCGAACGAAGCCGTCGGGCGCAAGGTGGCCGACCTCTACGGCTGCCACTGGTATGCCGACCTGCCAGCCATGCTCGCCGCCGAATCGCTCGACGCGCTGGTCATAGCCACGCCCGATGCCCAGCACTACGCCAGCGCCCTCGCCGGCCTGGAGCATAACCTGCACCTGCTGGTCGAGAAGCCCCTCACGCGCTCGCTGGTGCAGGCCGCGCACCTATGCCGCCTGGCCGCCGAGCGCGGTCGCGTGCTGGTCACTGTCGCCAACAAGCGCTACTCGCCGCCCTACCGCCGCGCGCGCCTGCTGCTCGATGGCCCCGTCGGCACGCCGGCCATGTTCGTCGGCAAGTTCAATCTGGGCTACGACTACGTCGAGCTATTGGAGAGTGGCACTATTCATCTGTTCGACCTGGCCCGCTTCCTCATGGGCCCGGTCGCGCAGCTTCATGCCGTCGGCGTCGACCGCTTCCACCGTAATCGCCTGGGCTATCCGCTTGACAACGTCGCCGCCACGCTCGAGTTCACCTCCGGCGCGGTCGGCAGCCTGACCACTAGCGCCACGGCCCTCAGCTTCAAGCCGTGGGAGCGCGTGGAGGTCTACGGCAACAAGCGCTGGCTGGCGGTCGAGGACCAATACGAGTTGATACTCTACGATGACGAGGAAGGCCCGGCCAAGCACTGGCGGCCGGCCCTGCCCAACACGCTGCTGTTCGACGAGGAGTTTGGTGGCTTCACTGGCATGTATGAAAACTTCCTGCAAGCGGTGCGCGGCCTCGAAGCCCCCCTCGCCACCGGCTGGGACGGCTACCACGCCTACGAGCTAAGCGTCGCCACCCACCTGTCCATCCTGCGCCGTCAGCCCGTTGCCCTGCCGCTGGCCGCGCCCGCCGCCGACGCCGAGTTGGCCGAAAGCCGGAGGCAGCCATGAGAGTCGTCGCCTACGAAACCTTCATGGCCAATGCCGGCCTACGCAACTACCTCTTCATTCGCCTGACCACCGACACCGGCCTCACTGGTATTGGCGAGGCCTCGCTCGAATGGCAAGAGAAGACCGTCGAGACGCTCTGCCACGAGTGGGTCAAGGGCCGCGTCCTCGGCTGCGACCCCTTCAACGTCGAGGCCGTCGCCGGCGGCCTGATCCGCGACCAGTACCAGGGCGGCGCGACCGTCATGACCGCCATCAGCGGCACCGAGATCGCGCTGTGGGACATCGTCGGCAAGGCGTGCGGCCAGCCCCTCTACAACCTGCTGGGCGGCCGTTGCCATGCCACACTGCCTTCCTATGCCAACGGCTGGTACGGCAATGCCCGCACGCCGGACGACTTCGCCGCACAGGCGCGCGCCGCCGTGGCGTGTGGCTATCAGGCCCTCAAGTTCGACCCGTTCGGCGTCGCCTGGAAAGACCTAACCCCCGCGCAGGCTGACGCCGCCCTGGCTATCGTATCGGCCGTGCGCGCCGCCGTCGGGCCGCAAGTCGGTCTGATGATCGAGTTTCATGGCCGCCTCTCGGCCGGCGCCGCGACGGCGATGCTGGCGCGGCTGGAGCCGATCAAGCCCGTCTGGTGCGAAGAGCCGGTCGCGCCC